>JACPVK010000430.1 GCA_016191795.1 Gammaproteobacteria bacterium | reverse complement strand
TGCCATCCAGGTGAATGCCTCGGATATTCACATAGAACCTGACGACAAAGTCTTACGCATCAGACAACGCGTAGATGGCGTACTTTACGAACAAATCATGAATGAAAAGCGCATTGCCACCGCACTGGTCATGCGTTTAAAAATCCTGGCTGGCATAGATATTTCGGAAAAAAGACTGCCTCAGGACGGGCGATTTAATATTCGTATCAAAGATCATAGTGTCGATGTGCGACTCTCCACCATGCCGGTGCAATACGGTGAATCGGTGGTCATGCGGTTACTGGATCAATCCACCGGCTTGCTGGATCTTGAACGGTTGGGTATGCCAGACGACATCGTGCGACGCTTCCGAAAAGTGATTCATGCACCCCACGGGCTGGTACTGGTCACCGGCCCAACCGGTAGCGGAAAAAGCACGACGCTTTACTCTGCATTAAAAGAAATAAATAAACCTGAAAACAAAATTATCACAGCGGAAGACCCGGTGGAATATCGCTTGCCGCGCATGAATCAGGTTCAGGTTAATAGCAAAATCGGCCTGGATTTCCCGCAAATTCTCCGGGCCGCCCTGCGTCAGGATCCGGATATTATCCTTATCGGGGAAATGCGCGACCAGACTACTGTAGAGATCGGGCTGCGCGCTGCCATGACCGGCCACCTTGTACTATCGACACTGCACACCAATGACGCACGGCACACGCTCGAACGATTGCTTGATATGGGCACGGAAGGCTATCTGATCGCTTCGGCCTTGCGCGCAGTCATTGCGCAACGTTTATTACGCAGAATTTGCGATAGCTGTTCCCAGGTAGATCAGCCCAACCAGCAACAGATAGCATGGCTAAAAAGCATTGGAAATAATCGTTATACCTCAACACAATTTTTCAAAGGCAATGGCTGCTCACATTGTAACAATACCGGTTACCATGGACGGATAGGTATTTACGAAATGATCGAACCGGATGAAGCCATGCTGGAAGCGTTACGCAATAGCAATATCACCGCTTTCTCCGATGCCGTTAAAAATAACAAAGCCTATATACCGCTTTTATATAATGCACTAGACAGTGCGGCAAACGGCATTACCAGCCTGGATGAAGTTATGCGCCTGGCCGGCGAAGTCTATGAAAATGAAACCACCAGCGTCATGCAATACAATCTGAATGAGCTTGATCAATTATGATCAGCTTGCTCACAATAACCGACAAGATACATTAATGGCTACCTTCATCTACACAGGCCGTGATGCAAAAGGCGCGCATGTACAGGGGCAGCAGGATGCTGCCACCAGTGAAGACATTGCGTCACGCCTGTTCTCGACCGGCATTACTCCCCTTGAAATTTACGAGAAAAAAAATCAGCAGGATTCTTTTCAACAACTTTTAAAAAAATTCGGCTTTGGCAGGCCCAAACTCACTGACCTGATTTTGTTCTGCCGCCAGATGTACGCACTCACAAAATCCGGCATACCCATCGTTCAGGGATTAAGCCTGCTTTCCACATCAGCACATAACGAAATCTTTGCCGAAGCCCTCCGTAGTGTTACCGAAGATATATCAACTGGACGGGACCTGGCTGGCTCCTTTGCCCGTCACCCTAATATATTCAACTCACTATTCGTTAATATTATCCGGGTAGGCGAGGAATCCGGCAGACTTGATGAAGCCTTTCTCCGCCTGTTCCATTACTTTGATACAGACAAGGTTACACTTGAAAAAATTAAATCCGTCTTACTTTATCCGGCAATAGTAGTCGTTGCCATCATCGCAGCCATCACTTTTTTAATGGCCAAGGTTATTCCCAAATTTGCCGAGGTTTTCAGGAATTTTAATCTGGAGCTACCGATACAAACACGGTTGATAATTGCCATATCAGAGTTTGTCGCTAATTACTGGTGGCTGCTTGCAATAATATCCATAGCTGCGTTTATTGGCATACGCAACTATGTAAAAACGGATGTTGGCCGATTGAAATGGCATCAAAACAAACTGAAAATTCCACGCATTGGTGACATTATATTACGCGCAACACTGGCTCGATTTGCGCGTGCCTTTGCCATGACAAACACCGCTGGCGTGCCCATCCTTACCGGTTTAACGGTGACTGCGCGCGCTGTTGATAATGATTTTATTGAATCAAAAATTCATAACATGCGAAATGATGTAGAACGTGGCGATAGCCTGACCCATGCCGCCATCAACACAAAACTGTTTACACCTCTGGTTATACAAATGTTATCGGTTGGTGAAGAAACCGGGCGTATCGATGAAATGATGGATGAGGTGGCCGATTTTTATGAAAGAGAAGTGGCCTATGAAGTACAGAATCTCACCAAGATTATTGAGCCGATATTGACAGTCATCATGGGGCTGATGGTTCTGGTACTGGCGCTGGGTATATTCCTGCCGCTGTGGGACCTCATGAAAATAGCGCAGCGTTAGCACATAACATGTTAACTCATAGCAACATCAGTCGCATCAAACATAGTGGCTTTACGCTGTTTGAACTGGTTGTGGTGATAGTGTTAATTGGTATTTTTATGACCTTCGCCATTGATAATTTAATGCGTCTGCAAGTCGATGCGGAGCGTGTGTCGGTACAACACGTGACAGGCTCTATTAATAGCGCCATAAATCTGCAGGTAGCGGAGCAGGTATTAAATAATGGCCTGAGTTCACTCAAGCTCATGGAGAACAGCAATCCCATGGATTACCTGGCTGAAGTACCCTTCAGCTACATTGGATTACACAGTGACCAGGCTGCGGCATCTGCGCCCGGTAACAGCTGGTACTTTGACCCTGTTCAAAAAATTCTGGTCTATACAGTTAAAAATCACGATTATTTTCGCACCGAGCTCGCCGGTACACCGCGTATCCGGTTTCAGGTATCACTGATTTATCGCAATAATGTTCGTAATGGCCCCGCAACGATGATACAGGGCGTACATTTACAGAGTATTGATGCTTACAACTGGATACAGAACAAACCATGAACGAAATATTTAATAATACTCTGGTCGCAATAGTCTATGACCTGATCCATGTTCTAACCCTGGCGGCGTTAGTAACAAGCCTTGTTGTCGGTATCTTGCTGATCGTCAGACCGTCACTCATTATTCAATGGAATTCACGTTTCCAGAAATCCTATTCCCTGAGACAACAAACCAGAGCACTGGAAGAATCGCATTCTCTTGACCATTATGTTTATCGCTACCACCGCCTTCTAGGCGCCATTATCACCCTTCTGTCGGGCTATATTTTTTATTATTTTTCCATGATTTTCCATGTGGAAATGTTCCGCATCATTCTTTCGGGTTACGTATCTTCGATTCCCGGATTACTCGCCGACTGGATGCGCATACTCATGTTATTCATCAGCACACTGACGCTGATTATCGGCATGGCGATTTTATTACGCCCAAGCAGTCTCAAATCATTCGAACTCTGGGCCAATCGCTGGATATCTACTCGCCAGGCTGCTCGACCACTTAACAGGCAATACCAGAATCTGGATCAACTACTACTTAATCATCCACGAGCGCTGGGTATTTTTATTGTGATTCTAAGTATTTACGCAACACTTGGGCTTTTCCTGATCTACAATTAAGTACTGGATACTAATATTGTTATGTTAGCTGCTGCGGCAGACTCTCTCTACGAAGGGATTCTCCACACAGGCTGCGGCCTGAACTTTAAAGGTGACTTATGTTGAAACAACAATCCGGTTTTACTCTGATCGAGCTCATTATGGTTATTGTGGTGCTGGCTGCACTGGCAGTGACTGCCATACCCCGTTATGTAGACCTGCAAACAGAGGCTCAGGCTGGTGCTAATCAAGGTGTTGCGGGTGCCCTGGCGTCAGGCTCAGCTATTAACTACGCAGCCTGCGCGGCCGGTGCAACCCCTTGTACCAATGGCGCAGCCATGGATGCTTGTAACGAAGTAGCGGCTACATTGACGGGCGGTCTTCCTGGTACTTATACACTGGCTACTACAGCTCTAAATGCTACTGTCGGTGGAACAGCTCCCTGCGTTCTCACCCATACAGCTTCTGGAACAACTGCAACCTTCACCGCTATTACACCTCCGTAATATCGTAGCAACAGTGCCCACAGCTCTGGGCACGGTTGCTTTCTAAGTATCATGTCAAGCACTCGATCAGCCGGCTTTACGCTCATTGAGTTAATCATGGTGCTGGTGGTACTCGCCGCACTGTCTGTTATTGCCTACCCCCGTTTTATCCAGCAATCTGATTTTGATAGCTTTGCGTTTACTCAGGAATTAACAACTGCGATTCGTTTCGCCAATAAACTGAGCATTGCCAGTGGCTGTCCAATTCGTGTTGCTATATCCGCCAACAGCTATGCACTGCACTATCCAGATAATACTGACGGCAATACCACCACCTGCGATCCACCAACTGCGTTTGGCAGCAACCCGGTTATAAATCCAAACAAGCCCGGCAATTACACCGGCACCACCAGCAGTGGCGTCACTATGACGGGTTTTGGAGATTTTTATTTTGGCACGTCCGGCGAGCCGAGTAACGCGGGTACCATTACAGTGAACCCGGGTAATCGGCAAATCATCATTCACCCGCTCACCGGTTTTATCCAATGAATTTTCATCATGCAAAAGGTTTCACCTTGATGGAAATGATCGTCGCAATTGTGGTGCTCACAGCGGCAGTCAGCGGTATTCTTTTTGCTTTTTTACAAAACACCGCACGCAGTGCAGACCCGATGATACGTCAGCAGGCCATTATTATTGCCCAGGCTTATCTCGAAGAAATTATGCTCAAGCCTTACAACGATCCCAACGGTGGTGAAACCGGCAGTTGTGAAGAAGGCGCGGGCAATCGTATTCAGTACGATGATGTGGCGGATTATAACTGCGTAAACGATAACGCCGGTGCCATAGACCAATTTGGCAACAGCCTGGCGGGGTTGGGCGCCTACAATGTAACGGTGGCCGTTGCTGATGCAAATATGGGTGCACCCGCCGTGCCTGCGCGTCGAGTAGATGTAACGGTGACGCATGACACTATGCCTGTCAATATAGCCATTACTGGTTACCGCACGAGTTATTTTTAATCATGATTAACTCGCCAATACCATTCAGAGCTACCGAAGCCGGCTTCACCCTGGTTGAGCTGGTAATGGTCATAGTATTAATCGGCATTCTTGCCGGTGTTGCCTCGGTATTTATCACCGGGCCGATCGAAGCTTTTGTTGATACCAATCGCCGAGCTGAACTGGTCGACATTGCAGAAACCGCCTTGCATCGCATGTCGCGTGAAACCCGTCA
>JACPVK010000429.1 GCA_016191795.1 Gammaproteobacteria bacterium | reverse complement strand
GCAGCTGTGTAGACATTTGCACTCCAATGCAGTGCGCTGTAACGAGCAATACGTTTATCTGATCGCCCCCAACTTTACCTGGATCAACCACCACATTCCCCAGTCACTGCTAAACTTCCAGCACTATTAATCCAAGTGGATATTATGCGCCCAGCCATTTTCATAGCCCTGCTGTTGCTGTCACCGGCCCTGTTAGCCGCCGACGGCCATGCCCTGTACCAGAACCACTGTGCCGCCTGCCACGGCCTGGATGGCCAGGGTGGTGTGGGCATACCGCTGGCGCTGGCGGCCTTTCAGGCGCAGGCGTCGGATGATTATCTGGCGCGCACCATACGCCATGGCCGGCCAGGGCGCATCATGCCGCCTTTCAGTCAGCTTTCAGACGCCGATATCCAGGCCATTATCGGGTATATCCGCAGCTGGCAGCCGACCATCAAACCCCCGGTTTACCAGGACACGGCCGTGGCAGGCAATGCCATCACCGGCAAAAAACTGTTTGATCAGCATTGCAGCAGCTGCCATGGCGCCAATGGCGTAGGCGGCCGGGGCACCGGTGTGATGTTTTCACGCCCGCATGACTTACCCATCGTACCCCCGGCACTAAACAATAGCGGTTTTCTGGCATCGGCCAGTGATGCCATGATTCATAGTGTGATAGCGCATGGTCGCAGCAACACACCTATGCCCGCGGCTAAATTACTCGGTGTAACACCAACGCAAATTAACGATATCGTCAGTTATATACGCAGCCTGAAACCAGCACCGCTGGCCGACATCAGTCACGAGCCAGCTATTCTGGTGGCCGATTCGCCTTACAACTATGACGAAACCATAGCCAAGGTCAAAGCCGCCGCTGTGGGCATGAATTTTCGCCTGATTCGAGACCAGGCACTTGATAGCGGCCTGGTTGAAGATGGCAAGGAAACCAGAAGCCATATGATGGTGTATTTTTGCAACTTTAAATTCCTTTATGACGCACTGGCTATCGACCCGCGTGTCGGATTATTTCTACCCTGCCGTGTCACTGTAATCAAAACTGCAGATGGCAAAGTCAAAGTGATGAGCATCAACCCCAAACGCCTGAGCCATATATTCAATAACAACGAACTGGATCAGGCCTGCGAAGAAATGCACAAGCTCTACACGTCCATACTGGAAGAAGCCACATTATGAAATGGCGCGCATTAATATTCAGCCTGTTGTTAATGTATGGCATCACGGCGGACGCGGATCAGCAACTTTTCATGTTACGTTCAGCGCAGCCTTTTCCCGAAACCATGGCCATGCTACAGGAGGCTATCAGCAAACAGGGATACACCGTATCCAGGGTGCAACATGTCGATAAAGGCCTTACCACCATGGGATTTAAAACCGATCTTTACCGTGTGGTATTTTTTGCCAAAGTCGATGAATTGCATGCGCTGACAGAACAACACCCGGAACTGGTGCCCTATTTACCTTTGCAAATCGCCATTTTTGCCGAAGCCGATGAAACCATTCTGGTGGCCTCCAATCCGCTAATCCTTACCGACTTTTACCCGGATGCCGGCCTCGGCAAAATTTTCCGACACTGGCATGATGATATGCAGCAGATCTTCCAGAGCGTGCAAAATTCGGATTGATAGCTATATTCAGAATGTCGTCTATCACAAGCATACTGAAGTCCCTCTATGAGCAAACTCTCCAGCAGCGAGCTGCGTCGCCACTTGCGTATCGGCCTGGTCGTTGAAATCGACCTCACCCTGCCGGGCCAGGAAACGATACAGGTACGCACCAAAAACATCAGCGACGGCGGACTGTTTCTGGTGGTTGATGGGCTCCAGCTACCGGCTGTCGGCACAGACGTCACTGTCCGTTTAAAAAATCAGCTCGGTGATGGTGAAGAACCACCTGTTAACCGTGCCTTGGTGGTACGTCACGAACCCGATGGCATAGGCCTGGAATTTATTGAGTAGCAATCACCTGTCACAACATCAATCACTCTAGCCTCAACATACAGCTCGAGCGTTAACAGGAGCAGCGGATGATTGCCATGTCTATTGAAGATCGCATCACCACGATTGGCCAACAACTCTCTACCCACATTAATCACCATAAATCCGACAGCTGGCTGGATGAATTACTGGCGCGCATTATTAGCGACGAAACATTTCGTATTCAGGCATTGCGTTTCATAGATGCCCTGCCTGCACTCGATGACAACAAACAACTGGCACAACATTTACAGGAATATTTTAGCCAGATCGAGTTACCTCAATTTGCAGCCTGGGGTTTACAGCATGCCGACACGCCCTGGGCAACACATATAGCCGCACCCACTGTACGTTACGCCCTGCGCGGGCTGGCGCGACGCTTCATGGGCGGCAGTCGATTACACCAGGCACTCGCAACCGTCAGCAAGTTACGCCAGCAAGGCATGAATTTTTCGCTGGACTTACTCGGAGAAGCCAGCCTCAGCGAAACCGAGGCCGACGCCTATCAACAAGAATACCTGAACATTCTGGAACAACTGACTGAACCGCTTCGACACTGGCAACAACAGGATTTACTCGACCGGCAAAACACTCGTGTTTCGCCGCGCATGAACATCTCCATCAAACTCTCGTCACTTTATTCACAAATCACGGCTGCAGATTTAACCGGTAGCGTTAAGGCAGTGAATGCAAAACTGCGTCCCATATTGCAACTGGCGAAACAGCGCGGCGCCTTTGTCACGCTCGACATGGAGCAATACGATTTCAAACATATCGTGCTGCAATGTTTTCGCGATATTTTGATAGAAGAAGAATTCCTGCACTGGCCCGATGCGGGCATAGCCCTGCAAGCCTATTTACACGATACCAAAGACGATTTGCAGTCACTGATTACCTGGGTAAAAAAACGCGGCACACCGATAACAGTGCGACTGGTTCGCGGCGCCTACTGGGATTACGAAACCGTGATTGCGCGCCAGCATAACTGGCCATGCCCGGTATGGCAAAACAAGTCTGATACCGACATACATTACGAAAAATGTTTGCATATACTGTTCGAAAATTATCCGCACATCGAAACCGCCGTTGCTGGACATAATCCACGCAGCATTGCATACGCCATAGCACTGGCTGAGCATTTCGGCATTAAAAATGATCAGTTTGAATTTCAAATGCTATACGGCATGGCGGATCACCTTAAACGCGCCCTGGTCAAAATGAATTTCCGGTTACGGGTTTATGTCCCCTACGGCGAAACCCTGCCGGGCATGGCCTATCTGGTACGACGCCTGCTGGAAAACTCTTCAGGCCAGAGCCTGCTCGATACCGGATTATCAACAACAAAACCAGCACTGGATTTCACAGCACCCAAATCTGCCAAAACAGACATCACACTGGACACATCCAGAAAATTTCGCAATCAGGCTCCCTTACGTTTTACCGCACACAATGAGCGCCGGGATTTTAGCGCTGCCATCAAACGTGTGCGCAAACATCTGGGCGAAGGTTATCCGCTTGTCATCAATAATCTGCAAATAGCGGGCGATGACATGATTGAATCGCGCAACCCGGCAAAACCCGATGAACTCATTGGGTTAGTCGCCAGCGCCTCTGCTGCGCAGGCGGATATTGCACTGGAAGCCGCGCTGGAAGCATTCCCGGCATGGAACAACAGCAGCGCCCGATCGCGCGCCGATTATTTACGCTGCGTTGCCCACAATCTGCATAAACAGCGCATGGAGTTTGCAGCCTGGCTGATACTCGAAGCCGGCAAAACCTGGCGCGAAGCCGACGGTGAAGTTTGCGAAGCCATCGATTTTTTACATTACTATGCCAGCCAGGCCGAAAAATTATCCGCCGCACACATCAACGAATTAAGCGGTGAACATAACCAGTATTATTATCGCGGCCGCGGTGTTGGCCTGGTTATTCCACCGTGGAATTTTCCGCTGGCAATACTCACCGGCATGCTGGCAGCAACCATAGTCACCGGCAACACCGCCATACTCAAACCGGCCTCGTTAACACCGGTGATTGCCGCAAAATTTATGCATCTCATGATTGAATCCGGATTACCGCCAGGTGTTGTTAATTTCATACCCGGCTCCGGTCAAAAAATTGGTGAGCATCTGGCACGCAAGGCAGAAATCAGTGTCATTGCCTTCACCGGCTCGCAATCGGTAGGCACACGGCTGATACAAATTGGCGGCCAGTTACAACCCGGACAAAATCATATCAAACGTGTGATTGCTGAAATGGGCGGAAAGAATACGTTAATCATTGACAGCGATGCCGACCTGGACGATGCCGTGATGGGTACGATTCATTCCGCCTTTGGCTATCAGGGCCAAAAATGCAGCGCCGCCTCACGCGTCATAGCAGTGGGAAAAAATCACGACCGTTTTGTTGAACGTTTATGCGCCGCAGCTCGCAGCCTCAGGATCGGCTCGCCCGAACAACCCGGCACTTTTTTAGGTCCGGTTATTGACGAAGATGCCTACTCCACCATTTTGCAGGCCATTGCCCAGGGAAAACACGCAGGTGAACTGATTCAGTTTGATGACAGCGGCAATCTTGGCAAAGGTTACTTTATTAAACCCGCCATCTTTGCTCACGTTGACCCACAAAGCCCGCTGGCCCAGGAAGAAATTTTCGGCCCTGTGCTCGCTGTACTCAAGGCTGATGATTTTACCCATGCACTGGAACTGGCCAACAACACCCGTTATGCCTTGACCGGTGGCGTTTATTCGCGTCAACCGTCGCACCTTGAACGGGCGCGTAACGAATTCCGTGTTGGTAATTTATATTTAAATCGAAAAATCACCGGCGCCCAGGTATCACGTCAGCCCTTTGGTGGTTTCAAAATGAGCGGCATTGGCAGCAAGGCCGGTGGTGAAGATTATTTATCGCAGTTTATGGATGCGTATTGCGTGACGGAAAATACGTTGCGCAGGGGATTTGCTCCCAGGGTTGATGACTAGTTTTATATATTGTCTGACTTTTTTAAGCTATTAACACGGCAGAAACCATATTCTGCCAATATACAATCTTTATAAACAAATAATGGAAACTCGTCATTCCGGCGAAAGCCGGAATCCAGATTTCAGTACATCATGGATCCCGGCTTTCGCCGGGATGACGACTGCATATATACTGCCATACAAATATTGTTTGCCACCGGCACAATCAATCTTGCTACGCCTGTTGCGCAATCCTGGCAAAGCACAAACCGTCACCCAACCATACATTTCTAAAATTTTCCGAACAAATCCTTCCTGCACTGGTTTTTTCAGCTTGATTTCATATTGACTTGTTAGGCTTTCTCCAACAAACAGGAGAAGACTTATGCAACGCGACTCATTAATCAAAGTCTGGGATTTACCG
>JACPVK010000407.1 GCA_016191795.1 Gammaproteobacteria bacterium | reverse complement strand
GCTGCATTTGAATTTAACAACAGGCTGCCGGCGCGCGGTGTGATGACACTGCCTGCCGCCACATGCATATCCGATTTGTTGGCGGTTAATGCGTAATCAGCAAAACCGTTTTGCGTAAAGAATTCCGGCGTGAATTGCAACAGGCCGGTTTCGGCGGTGGTGATTTCGGGTGCAAGATGAATCCGGTTGGCGGTTATCGACAGGCTGCCACCGCGAGCATGGTTAACACCAAACGCCTGCAGGCTGCCGTGCATTGTAAATTCGGAAGTTTCATCGGTTGGGTGATCAGCAACCAGTTTGATATCTCCGCCTTCGCCAGACTGGAGTTTACCGTTTGCCTGTAACCAGCCACCCCCGTTGGCAATGAGCTGGCTGTTGTCAGTTAAATCCAGATGGCTGGCTTTGATGGTAATGGAACCGGCGTTTACATCCACAGGTACCGTTACATCATTACCCGGCTCCAGGCTGTCATTGACCCAGCTGCCGGATACATCAATGGCATTATCCACCCGCGTCAGTGCCGAGCTATTGAGCGTAACCGCACCGGCATCAATATCAATATTGCCGTGCACATTAATCGACCCACTATCCACCGACAGGGAACCTGATGAGGCCATACGTATTTGCGCATCAGATTGAATATCAAAACGACCGCCATACACCGCCGTCTCACTACTGTGATCTTCGGTAAACGTCACGTTGCTTAAACCGGAATTGAACACATCGTCATCAATCTGAAATGCAAAATCAGGCAGGGAATTGGCACTGTTCTCTAACCAGTCGTTCATGTCTTCCAGCACCGGATCAACAGCACTGGACACCACCTCAATCTGTTGCCCGCGGGTGATAATTTCCAGCGTGCCACCCCATGCGCGTCCGGTATTCGGTAGAGCATCTGTGGGTTCGGTGGCGGCTGTTGATCTCAGCTGCGGCGTCACCGCCGCGCCGGCCGTAACGTCAGCCATACCGGCAATCGCCGGTGCATGAATGCTGAAATGCCCGGCATCCTGACCTTCGGTATAGCTGTCGTAATAACGCGAAATGCCTGCGTTGTTGCCACCGAATAACGACCAGCGGCGTTCGCTGGCGCTGCCCCAGCGATCGGATGTTATGGATAAGCTACCCACCAGACCGGTATACGCCAGATCAGGCGACGCATCGGCAATACCCACTACCTGTCCCTGCGCGGTTACCAGCTGGTTGCTGGATACATAACCGGCGTCATAGGTGACCGCACCGCCTGCAATATTGACCTCACTGCCCTGTTGCATCGCCACACCACCCTGTGACAACAATTCAACGCTACCACCGGCAGACAAACGTTCACTGATGCTGCGTTTCACATTGGCGGCCACGTCCGCAGAAATGTCACCCAACGGTGTGCCGTCACGAATATCCACATTCACCCGTTCGTTGCGCAAGGCCCCATCACGTTGCAACGGCGCATCACGTAAAAAATCACCGGTTAGTTGCACTTCAAGCTGATTACGTTCCATGGCGACATGCGTATCCGTGGTGCCGGATACATTAATACTGCTGCCAGCTTCCAGGGTAATCAAGCTGGTATCCGCTGCGCGATCTTCACGCAAAATACCCGATGAATTTAATGCCGTTTGTTGCGGATTACTGTTGGCATGTAACAACACCTCACCACCGCTTGCCACTATGCCGGCACCGGCGCGCATAGTGATTGCGTGACCAGTCAGTTCAACGCGCGATGCATTAATTTTTTGGTCATCAACCACCAAAGATGTATCCGTATTGTCTGGCGTAATAATGATCTGGCTGGTACCGCCAAGATTCACTTCACCCGTCTGGGTAGACACATAGTATTCATTGCGTCTTGTAGAAAGACCATTGGCATCCGTCTGGGCGGTGTCTATACCCAGCAACAGGTCGTCAGTGTTGTTATCGACACTTGTTGTCGTGGCATGATCACGTGCCAGCAAACGAATGCTGCCGTTTTCGTTAATGGATGAGGTGGCCTGTAACAAACCATCCTGATTAATGGCCAGACCGGCGAGTGTAATGTTGCCGCGTTCGGCGAGAATATTGCCGGCATTTTCCACCTTGCCACCGGTACCACCCAGTTCAATTAAAAAACCGCGCAAGGCGGGATCATTGGAAGGCGTTAAATAAACACTATCCTGTGCCGCAGCCAGTACAACCTGACCGCTGCGCGTGGTGATGCTGCCGCCGTTGATAATTTCCGGCGCAATGATGAGTATGTTACCGCCTGCATTGGCAGCGATTTGCGCACCCGGATCAATCATTAATCCGTTTGGATCATAAGTCGGTCCCTGAATCTCTATTACACCGGCACCGGAGCCATCAATAAATGCTGCGCCGCCGTTATCGATAACATTAAGCAAATTAATATTGTTATTAATGAAATCATCATCAGAAATATTCAGTGCCAGCGAAGACGCCACCAGCGAATTCACATTAATGACGGAGCTGCTGCCAAATAAAAAACCATTGGGATTAATTAAATAGATGCGGCCATTGGCGTCGATCTGGCCACGAATGACGCTGGCGCCGCCGGCAATCCGGTTCAATGCAATATGGTTAACGCCGGGCTGTACAAATTGCACCCGACTGCCCGCATCAATATTGAAACTGCTCCAGTTCAAAACCCAATTGGTGGATGCAGTATTGTCGCCTTGATCAATCCGCATGTAATTCGCGGTTTGTTCAGCGATACGCACGTGCG
>JACPVK010000406.1 GCA_016191795.1 Gammaproteobacteria bacterium | reverse complement strand
GTATTTTTGCCATTGGTACTGGTTGCAGGCCTGGTCATTGGCACAGCGTGGAAATATGGCCGGCTGTATTGTGGCTGGTTATGCCCGCACTTCTCGGTGGTGG
Source organism: Gammaproteobacteria bacterium (assembly GCA_016191795.1). Classification (GTDB taxonomy): domain Bacteria; phylum Pseudomonadota; class Gammaproteobacteria; order SZUA-229; family SZUA-229; genus JACPVK01. The sequence goes on along the minus strand of JACPVK010000406.1, from coordinate 3,148 downwards.
AAACCATTAATAAATTTATGTTTCGCGCCAGCGGCAAACCCAGCATCTGGGAAAAACATATATTGCCGGCCAAACAACCCGACGCCTCCATCATCACACCCAACAAAAAATACTGGCTGCCCACCGGCGTCACCATCGTGTTTTTTTCGTTTCTCTGGGCCGTCACGTTTCTCACTTATTTACTGCCACCCTTCGAGATTTACCACAACCTGTTTAGTGGTGAGCTCACGCGTAATCAGGGCATATTTATTGGCGTAGCCACTTTTTTATTAACCATTGAATTTACCTTCGCCCGGCATTTTTTCTGTAAATTTGCCTGCGCTGTTGGCGTCTTTCAGAGCCTGTCGTGGATGGCTAACAAGCGCGCCATGGTTGTTGGCTTTAATGACAAACGCGCTGATGAATGCCATCAATGCAATAATGCCTGTGACAATGCCTGCCCGATGCGGCTGCACCCACGCACCATCAAGCGCAAAATGTTTACCTGTACCACCTGCGCACAATGTATCAGCGCCTGCTCTACTGTCAGCGCTCAACACAACAAACCAGGGCTGTTGAAATGGGTGCAGGATGATTGTGCATTACATATTTCGGATCGCGGCTTTGGTAAATTCCCGAAATTTCCCGTGCATTGTTTTGATGAAGCCAATACACAAGCTAACGCTGGGCGCGTCGTGCACAACGATCCGCTCACCAATGAATAATGGTGCGCACAGCGCACCCTACCGAAACTTAAGGCCATGTCATTACTGCATTTCTGGGAAATCGAAGAACACGTTGGCAAGTTATGGGATCACCTCATAACCGGTGCCGCCAGCAAACGCTATCCCGATGCAGCAGTGCATCTGAAAGACATCAAAAAAACACTCAACATCGCGTTTCGCGCCATGACCGGTGATGGCGCCATGCATATCGAATCAGCTATCGCCACACAATCCCGTGCGCGTCGTAACTGGCTGCAACGCATTGCCAGCACCGAAGAAAAAGTACAGCTTAGCTGGTTAACGGACAATGCATTACATCTACCTGAGACTATTGATGTGTTCCCGGATATGGCACTCAATAAAAAACTCTATATCTGGCTAACCGCGCTGGCCTCCAATGACACGGGAAAGCCCAGCCCCTGGTATCAACGTAATCAGCAATTAACGGTGCAGACCCTGCATCGTTTCCCCGGTTTAAAATCACTCTACCAGCAACTGGTGACGGCGCATCTTGCCACCAGGCCACTCATCGAATCATTACCCGACGATGAAGCGCTACAGGAGACCGCCATTCAACAGGCACTGCGTCATCCCGGACAGCAACACAAACTGCCACCGGCCAGACACCCGCCACAAGCAGTTTATCTGTGGTTGCATCCTTATCCACCGGCAAAGTCTGCCGCCATCGGCAGACAGGATACCGACACGTCTGAAACCGACAATGCCGACCAGATCGACAGCAAGGAAATGGATGGTAAAAAACAGGCAAAACGGGAAGACAATAAAAAAGTCGAAGGCGGTTTGCTGGCGATACGCTTTGAAAATATTTTTTCCTGGTCAGAGTTCGTTAATCTCGATCGCTCCCAGGACGAAGAAGAAGACATGGATGAAGCAGCGGCCGCCATGAAAGACATGGATACGGTGTCCGTGGCAAAAAAAAATGCGCCCATGAAAAATCGTCTCAAAATCGATCTCGATTTACCGGCCGAAGCCTATGACGACATAAAGCTGGGCGAAGGTATTTATTTACCGGAATGGGATTACAAAAAACAGATTCTGCAAACAGATCACTGCTGTTTGCAACCCATGCTGGCACGTGATGCCATCGAGTGTGATTTGCCGTTACACCTGAAATCATCCGCCAGAAAATTACGACACCAGTTCGAGGCACTAAAACCGGCACGTGTCTGGTTCAAGGCGCAACAGGATGGCACCGACATCGACATGGATGCCTACCTGAATTTCCACGTCAATCAACACACCGAGCATCACGATCCGGAAAGCCGATTATACAAAGCCATGAAAAATTCACATCGCGACCTGGCCAGTTTATTGCTCGCAGATTTATCCTTGTCAACCGATTCCTGGATTAACAACTCTGCACGCACCATTGATGTAATACGTGACAGCCTGTATCTGTTTGCCGAATCCCTCACCGCCACCGATGACCGCTTTGCCATCCACGGCTTCTCATCACGCAACCGTAACCATGTACGATTCAACATCATCAAAAATTTTGAAGATAAATACACTAACCACATTCGCGGCCGCATCCAGGCTATCAAGCCCGGCTTTTACACACGCATGGGCGCTGCCATACGCCATGCCAGCAATCTGCTAAACGAACAAAAATCACAACAGAAATTATTATTATTACTCACCGATGGCAAGCCTAATGACCTGGACATATACGAAGGCCGCTACGGCGTGGAAGATACCCGCAAGGCCATCAGCGAAGCACGACAACTGGGGCTGCAGGTGTTTTGCGTCACCATCGACGAGAAAGCCAACGATTATCTGCCGCATATTTTTGGCAGCGGCTCGTATGTGGTGATACGCCGGGCCGATGAATTACCGCGGGAATTACCGCTGTTATATGCCCGCTTAACGCAATAGTCTCAGCTTATCAAACATAAACATCCGCACGGACTTGTTAATACCCCCACCACCTGCATCCAGAATTTCTTAGATTTACCCCCCCAATAATTTAATGACCGGTTTTTATTGTGCTATAAAGAATCCCGTTGTGTTCCAGCTACACAAGATCACCCAGAATTTTTATAACCAAGAAAGAGGGATAACAATATGCGTATAAAAACCACACTTGGCATTACAACCTTTGCGTTGTTGCCATTCCTGATCGCCAGTTGCGGCTCTGATGGCCCGGCAACTGGTGTCTACACAATTAATGCTACCGGTGGGCTCGGCGGCTCCAATGGCGGTACTGGCGGCGACGGCGATTACCTGAACGCTTATAAAGAAGCCGGTCTCGGTAATGTTGAAATGCTGCGTGCCGGAAGCGCCAATGCCAGCTTCACATCTACAACCCCGGCCACCAGCCTGGGTGACAACGCGGTTGCAATCACCGCAAATACCACCATTGGTGTAGAAACCATTGAACCTGCAACGGGTACGCCTTATCTGATTGCCAACACAACCACCTT
>JACPVK010000064.1 GCA_016191795.1 Gammaproteobacteria bacterium | reverse complement strand
TATTTTCAATTCCACGTTGAGTTGAGAGCCGCTTGAATTATTAACCTGTAATGTAGCGGACATTTTTACATGGCCCGCGCCGGCGTATTGCACGTAAGCTGGCCTGGGATGTTGATACTCTCCTATGCCGGTAAGCATGACGCTCAGGTCATACGGTGCCTGCATTAAACGGGAGGAATAACGTAGAATCTGTTTATCAATCTGGTTCTGTAATGTAAAGCTGCTGGCGCGCTGGTTGAGTGCGACCATAGCTAGCAGCGCCACAGAATTTCCCGAGGCAATCGCGCCGTCGGATGCGGACTGACTGCGTATAATCATGGGGCCCGCAGTCCTGGCCTGGCTGATATAAAAGCCGCCATTTTTCTTATCCCAAAACAAATCGGTCATTTGTTGATGGAGTTTCTTTGCCCTGCTTAACCACTTCTGATCGCCGTTGGCGTCATATAGTGCTAACACAGCCTGCAAGTAAAAACTGTAATCTTCAAGTGTGGCCCTGGTGCTGGAGCGACCATTAAGATGAATACGATTCAACAAGCCATGTTTGTCGCGATTGTGTCGCCAGATAAATTCAGCTGCTTGATTAGCGGCAGCTATATACCCGGGTTCATTCAGCAAATGACCCGATTCAGCCAGAGCTGTAATCATCAGACTGTTCCATGCGGTGATTATTTTGTTGTCACGCATGGGTGGTATGCGTTGCTGACGAACTGCAAGTAGTTTGTGTTTGATGACAGAGAGTTGCTGCAGCAAATTTAAGTTTGTTAATTTCAGATGACTGGCGACCTCGTGCAGCGGACGGGGCAGGTAAAGCAGATTGGCGCTGTCGAGATTACCCTCCCAGGTTACACCATACACATTTTCTACCAGTCTTAACTGCTCTGTGTTGAGGTGTTGTTTAAGCTCCTGATAAGTCCATACATAATATTTACCTTCCTCGCCCTCACTGTCGGCATCTGTTGCGGAATAAAACGCGCCGTCCTTTGTGCGCATTTCACGCAGTACATAATCCAGCGTCTCCGCGGTTATGCGCCGAAACTCGTTATTGCCACTGAGTTTCCAGGAGCGAGCGTACAGGCGGGACAATTGCGCCTGGTTGTAAAGCATTTTCTCAAAATGAGGGCGTAGCCATTGGTTGTCTGTAGTGTAACGATGAAAACCACCACCCAACTGATCGTAAATACCGCCGCGCATCATGCCATCCAGTGCACGATACAGGGTTTGCCAGTTAGGATTTTTAGTTAGTGGTTGGTCACTGCGCTCGATACTATCCAGTAACAGAAATAATTTGGTTTCGTTGGGGAATTTAGGCGCGCCAGCCTGGCCACCGTATTGCTGATCTTCCATAGCCAATATGTGTGCAAGCGTTGCATCTATTTGCGGTTGCCCGATGATGGTTGCACTACCATGTGTGCCCAGGTGTTGATCAATCGCTGCGTAAATATATTCCGCGCTGGCATTCAGATCCGCAGGGTCTTCTATCCAGGCTTCATGGATGCGTTGTATTAGTTGAATAAAGTGATCTTTCGGATAGTAGGTGCCGCCATAAAACGGCTTGCTGTCAGGTGTTAAAAAACTGGACATAGGCCAACCGCCACTGCCTGTCATTATTTGCACCCCGGTCATATAAATTTCATCCAGATCCGGGCGCTGCTCGCGGTCAACTTTAATGCTGATAAAATTTTTATTAAGAATGTCGGCAACGATTTCGTCATCAAAGCTTTCCTCTTCCATGACATGACACCAGTGGCAGGTGGAATATCCAATAGACAGAAACACCGGTTTATTTTGCTTGCGAGCGGCGGCAAACGCTTCATCACCCCAGGCATACCAGTTAACCGGGTTGTGGGCATGCTGTAACAAATAGGGTGAGTCTTCGAGAATCAGACGGTTTGTGTAAACGGGTTCGCCTGCTTTCAAATGGCGGGTGCGAACCGGGTAACTGCCTTTTTTCAGGCGACGCGCATCACGCATACTGTTTGTTATACGGTCATGGATTGTTATATCAGGTGTAGTAACAACTATTTGTGCACCCGCTACGGGCCACGCAAACAGTAAGCAGCACAGGGATAGGCAACGTATTGACTGAAATATTTTCATAATACGGTTTTTAGTCTACGGATTAAAATCGGAGTATAACCCCGTAAAGATCATTGCTACTGAAATGATGGGGTATGGACGTTAATGGGCCGGTTTAAACAAATGGGTATAGTGATTAGTCATGTATTGATACAAAAGCGAGAGACATGTTCGATATATTGTGTGAGCTGGCTCACTCTTTCGATGGGTCGGGTAATTGGCACCTTGTTTACAAAACGATCTGTGCTTGAATAGGTGCTCGGCCAAGGTATGGTCTGGCCGACGCAACAAATGATAAACGCAATATTTACAAAATGAGCCCGTTAACCTGGGCGTATCCGGAACCATGACTAATAAAGCAGGATCCCATGAAAAATATTGTACAACGTTTGTTTCAAAAAAAACCTGAGCCGCGATTTACCGCTACATGTGGCACAGAAGTCAAAATTTTATTCTCCTCTGAAAACCCGTCCATGTTGGGTAAAACGATGAAGACAACTGCCATAGAGTTATCGCCGCGCAGCATTCGTCTTGAAGTTGAGCATGCACTGGCAATTGGTTCCGTGCTGGATGTTTCGGTAATGCTTGCAGGCACGAACAGAATTTATAATCTCACTGGCAATGTTCGCTATCGTCTTCCATCAACAAAAGGCCATTATCATGTTGTATTGGCCTTGCGTGAGCGTAATGACATTCGTTCAGATCTGAAAGCCTGGAAACATAATTTCGATCAGAACCTGGGTTATGCTGCTGCTGGATAAACGGGCTGGAAATAAAAGACCTGAAAAGCACTCATATTTGAGTGCTTTTTTATTTGGAAAGAACCATTTTAGATTTGATGTAATCCAGACATCGGCATGAAACACCGGCTGGTTCTTTAGGCGATAACCTGTCTTCAATAAAAGGCCTGTATAACATGGCTTAAAGACCAGGCCGACAGGTAAAGCCCAAAACCAAAAGATGTATGCGCCATTAAACTTTTTAATCTGGCTTGAGCCGGTCTGGGTGTTTTAGATGCAGCAATACCTAGTCCAAAGGATGGTTGCATAACAAAGTAGGGAATCAACACTGTGGTTACACCCACAACCAGCGCAGGCAATAATGTCGGTTGCTCAAACCAGCTACCTGAACCTGGAAT
>JACPVK010000405.1 GCA_016191795.1 Gammaproteobacteria bacterium | reverse complement strand
GATGAATGCATTAACATATTCAATGAGTTCGTTGTTTTTATCGTGCACCCAGAAACTTTTGAAATAAACAATATCGTTATTTGAAAAGAAGATGGATCGTTTCCAGTGCTGGATGTGGCCTTGAGTGTGCTTCTCCACGGTGGTGGCAATGTTTTTGCCGCGTCGGTTAATCAATGCGCCCATAGCATGCAACAATGAAAGATAAGGCTGCATGTGGGATGGATATTCGATGCTCAGGTTTCCAACATCGGTATTGGTTTGATGCTGGTAATGCGCCTGCAACGCGGGTGGTAACTGATGCCATTGCTCGCTCAACGCTTTTTGCATAAGTGATGGTGTATTCATATGTGTGCCTCAAACAGGTTTAAATACCATAAGTAAAACAACCAGTACCATGGCCGAGAAGGCCGGTATGCCGAGCCAGAACCACATTTTGGCGTAGCGCCAGTATTGATCATTTAATTCGGTGTGATTTTGTGCTGCGAGATTGGAGAGCGTGCTCATGCGGATCTGTAACCACACAACGCGTAACCAGCAGGCACCTGCCAACACATACAGTACAAGGCTGGCGGTTAGCCAGAATGTACTCAGTGTAATGTTTGCAAGGTATGCCATCCATATTCCGCTGATGGGCTGGAATATCACGGTAGGTGTGGTGAATACCCAGTCTGCCAGCACAACGTTTTGATTGGTGATGCGTATATGTTCAATATTGCGGCTACGATCCGCCATCCATTTGTAGAATGCGCTGCCTAATCCCGTGCCAAACAGCAATACCATGCTCAGGATATGCAAATATTTAAGTGTGAGATAACTCAAAACTGACTCCATCCGGTTTTAATGTCCATGGGTGCATGGCCTAAAAAATCGGCCAGAGGTTTTGCATCTGCAAAATTACCTTTACGCAACATGCGCAAATTATCCGGGTTTGCGATGGGCAAAATATGCTGGGTGAATCTGGATAAGCCTAAAACCAAGCTGAACGGAATTGGAATGACGCGCGCGGGTGATTTGTTTTCTGCGTTGCGCATAAGTTGCAGCCAGTCAATAAATGACAGGGAATATGCGCCCACCAGATCGAGTGTGAGTTTTGATTGATCACTCGTCAGGCACTTTAAAACGGTTTCTGTTAGATCATTGATGTGTATGGGCTGAATGATTTGATTGCCGCCATCCATGAGTGGCAGCACAGGTAAACGTGCCAGACGTTTAAACATGGCCATGCTTTTACCGCCACTGCCATAGACGAGCGAGGGGCGCAATACAAACCACCCAAGATTCAAACTGCGTAAAACATCATCGGCGGCTTTTTTGCTTAAGTGGTAGTGTGAGATGGCCTGTTCATCAGCGCCTAATGCCGAGATTTGAATGACGCGTTTTATTCCTGCCTCAACACACGCATGAAACAAGGCAGCGGGAGCACGATGATGCAGCACAGAGAAAGATTGCTGGCGTGTTTCGGTAATAATACCAACGCAGTTAATCACCACGTCTACATTTATAAGCAATGGCAACCATGCTTTCTTTGCAGTTAGCTGGTTAAAGTCGTGCCCGTGTCTTCTATCTATCGATACGATGCTGTGTCCTGCGGAGAGCAGGCGCTTCGCTATGTGTTGGCCAATAAAGCCGCTTGCTCCGGTAATAAGGATATTCATACATTGTCTCCTCTATTGGCTTTATGAATTTGTCGATCTACCGGGATATACATTTTTCGCCCGATGATGATTAAGCCTGCGAGCAGCCCGGTGAAGGCAGCGATGAATGCTGCACGTAAATCGCTGAACATATCACCCGAATGCCGTGCGCTGGTAAACAAGACCAGCAACAAAGGCGTGATTAACAACATCACGCGGGTATAGGCCAGCCAGAAGTTGGCTTGTTGCTCGGTGGGGCATAAATCCATAAGAGCGGCTTTGAGCGGCCTGGCTATCATCCAGGTAATGGCAACACTGGTGGTAATGCTAAGGGTTGCTTCAATCGCCAGCAGGCTAACGTTGTTCATGGTGTGGGCTCCTTATGCCGGAATTCAGGTTCAGCATAAGAGTCGGCCCGTGTAATAACCTCCGGAATGATAGAATCGAAGCAGTTCTTTATTCCGGAATGATCATTTTGGAGCGGGTGAATGCGTGATTTTGCGGTATTTGCCGGGGGTCATGCCGGTGACTTCACGGAACGCATCGTAAAAGTTGGATTGAGAGGTGAAGCCAACGCTCAAGCCGATAGATAACACGGATGCAGAAGGTTCGGCCAATAACATGGTCCTGGCGGCTTCTATGCGTTGTTCACGAAGATAACGCGAAAACCCTATGCCCATTCGTGTGTTGATGAGTTCTGAAAGCTGATGGCTGGTCAGTCCCAGTTGCCGAGCGAGGGCACCCATATCCAGTTCAGGATTTTCATATATTCTCCTGTCTGTCATAAGATATGTGAGTTGATGCAGGGCCTCATCACAATTCACATTATTAAGCGTGGTTTTTACATAGGTTTCAGCGGCGGCTTCAGCCAGTTTAACGGGCAGGCGGGGCGTGAGGTTAATAGCGAGATTCACCAATATGAATGCGCAACCAATCGCACTGGCATACAGGCAGAAAAACAGCTTTTCGTTTATCTGCGGCAAGCTTAAACCCATAATCAGTACTGCCAGTGCTATCAACAATGTGATGCCAAGTACGGCAATTTCCATATGAAAACGGCTGCGCTGCGCGCGTAATGAATAAAGACTGTGTGCCAGCCACAACAAATACACAGCGCCGACTGCAAAGGCCGAAGGCAAGGCAAACTTAGCAGGCAAGAATGGCGCTGCGATGACCGGCAATGCATGCAACAGTGTGCGGGCCTGAAAGGATTCTTCGCCTTTCAAAAGGGGTTTGCTGAATAAATAAAAGCCGGGTGCGACGGAAAAAAGCAAAACCTGATACAAGGTTGTATGGATATATAAAGTACCGGACTCCAGATAGATAAAGTGAAAATACTGTATGGCACCCAGTACGGCTACAAGAAACAACCCTATGTAACGCGCCTGGTTCTGTTCCGGATAATTGTCTGTGCGAAAGTGCGTTGCAGCAAGTATGACAGCGCAGAATATGGAAAAACCGGCCAATAATTTAGCGAGCACCAACACGAGTATCCCTTTTGGGGTAGTATAAAATCCAGAGAAAATATCAATGCAAATTATTAATGTATTAACTATATATTGATATCCGATTGTATCCAATACTGGTGGCGCGGATTTTTCTCAGGTTGGTAAAAAATAATTTACCTTGTTCGAGGTGATGCATTAATGAGCAAAGACGATAATCTTGTGTCAATGTCCGGCGCGCCTATTTTCAGATATACAGATGGGGCCAGGGAGTGGGAATCGCCTCATGGCGAAGAGTGTATCGAACAAATCTCCAATCACATCGAGCAATATATTGGCAAGATCAATAGTGTGTTTCACGAACTGGTTTCGGATACTGTGCATATTGACGTGCATCACGTAATGCCCACGCAGGATCGGCCTTATCATACATTGGTTACATCAGGGATGAGTGATTTGCCCATGAATGTTCCTGAAGATGTTAATTCCACTCGTTATATGGAACTGATGGTAACTTTGCCCGGGGCCTGGGAATTAAGTGAGCAATCTTTTAAGGATGAGGTTTGGTACTGGCCTGTCCGGCAGTTAAAGTACCTCGCGCGCTTTGCTCATAAGTACAACACATGGTTTGCCTGGGGGCATACCATACCTAATGGTGACCCCGCCGAGCCTTATGCCGACAATACTATGATGTCGGGAATAATTATATTGCCATCGTTAAACGTACCGGAAGAATTTCGTTCGTTGAAAATAAACGATACCAAGACCATTGAGTTTTATAGCCTGGTACCGCTTTATCCGGAAGAGATGAATTTCAAACTCAATAAAGGCTCTGATGCCTTGCTGGATAAATTCGACAAATATGGCTTTAGCGATATTATTGATATTAATAGAAAGAATGTCTGTAAAAAAATACTCGGGCTATTCTAGGGAGCTTCTGATTATGTCAGATAATTCTATTTCTTTCGTCATTCCCGAATGCTTTTGTCGGGAATCTCCGTGAAATATCGCTGAGATTCCCGACAAAAGCATTCGGGAATGACGTTGAATTATTTGTGCTGATAGTTGTTCAGAGGTTCCATGGTAGTTTAATTGTGCTGTATTTATTTAATAATTTCATAGTGGTCTGGAATTGAATGGACAGTAATGATCAGCAATATCTTGATCGTGTATTGGAGGTAACCAGGCGTTATGTATCGACTTCGGTAAAAATGTCGAATGACATGCATGAGTATCAAAATTCTCTTGAGCTTGAAAAAATATTCGACCCTTCTGTTCTTTTAAATCCTGTTGAACGTAGCCAATTCAGAGACAAGTTGAAAAAACTTGTAGCCATGTTTGATGGCTACAAGAAGTATTATCAGACTTATGTTGTGAATCTAACTCGGGATATGCTGGTAATACACAGTGAGTTACCACCTGAGCAGCAGAAAGAGGTCACGGAACGGTTTATGGCAAGTGTTCAGGCAAGAATCAGTGAGCAGTCCTGTTTTTATACACTGCGGCAGAGATGGGTTGATGCAGTGTATGCTTTGCTTGATTTGATGGATTCATCAAAAGATTGCTATTTTGATGGGCAATCTTATTGTTTTGATAAAGATACGGATATAGAAAGATTTAACACAATCATGCAGGAAATAAATGATGTATCTGAAATGGAGCAGAAAATCCAGCAGGCACGTATGGAGCGTGTTGGCAAGAATATGAATATTCTGGGATCATGATTGATCAAGATAAATAACAAATAAGGAATTATTTATGAGTATGTTGTTTAGTCTGCGCCGTGTTACGCAGCAAGCGTTAAATGATTTAATACGCGACCCGTCTGATATTCTGTTTTATCTTTATGGTTATGAACCGGAAGTGCCAAAACCGGGTTTTTTTGCGCGATTGCTGGGGGCTAAAACAGAAAGTCCTGTTAAAAGAACATGGGTGGCGCCGCCGGATGATCAGGTGCTCGATCTCGATAAGAACTGGCATATTCTGCATTATCTTTTTTGCAGACAACCCTGGGATGGCCCGTTGCCGCAATCAACCCTGATGATGGGTGGTGTTGAGTTAGGCGATATTGATGTTGGCTATGGCCCTGCGCGTGGTTTGCGCACTGATGAAATTGAAGCATTTCTGGGGTTTCTTGAATCGCTGAAAAAAGAAGAATTCGGGCGGGATGTGACCTCTGAAGAGGTTGAGGAAAATGAAATCTATGCCTGTGAATGGAGCCCGGATGATGGGCAGATTTTGTGGGAGTACGTGGACGCATTGAAGGCTTTTTTGAAAAAGACCAAAAATGAACAGCACTGCGTGATCCTGTATTTATATTAAGGCGTAATCAAAAAACATGAAACAGATTATTGCGTACTGGATTCATAAACTTGGGCTGACTGGCCTGGCGCCTCTTGTGCCCTTGTCGCCCGTACAATTTACAAGCGTGTTTGCCGATGTCTTGCAAACTTCTTTGCCGCAACCATCTGTCACAATAAAAGGGGATCTGGAGATCGCGATTTCTACAGCAGATGGCAAGGAATCTACGATTTATCTTGATAATGCCTATACGCAGT
>JACPVK010000449.1 GCA_016191795.1 Gammaproteobacteria bacterium | reverse complement strand
GCCCCAATATGCTTTTGGCATCCTCACCGCTGGCAGCCATATAGGTGTACATATTACGGTTGTTATTAATAATCGGCACAATCATTTTTTTTGCACCAATTAACACGCGCGCTTTTTCTGCAACCAGCTGCAGTATCTGGTCAAGATCCAGCAAGCTGGCAATATCACGGATTACATCATTTACGCATTGCAACCGAAATTGCACCTGGGCTAATTGTTTCCGAAGCCGTTCACACTCAACCTCAGGCGTGGCGGCATTGTCGGATTTTTCAGTCATTCCCGCATCACTCAGAATACTGCATTGTAATAGGAGGTTCTGGTATCCAGAACGTACGAACTAACACCGGATACTTCTGCATCAACAATCAGATCATTTTTCACATCCAGTGCCAGCACATCTACACAGGGCTGGCAGATCTTGAAACAGACACCCAGCTCACGCGCATCGTTAATCAACTTTAGAACGCTTGGCGAGCCTTTCTTTTTCATGAGGTAGTTGAGTAAACGCGGACCCAAACCAAAATAGTTAAGTTGTGATAATGGCAACTGATCCGGGCCGTCATGATTAAATGCCTTGATAACAGCCTGCAATCCAACATCGGTTTCTGGATTACGACCCGGAGAAAAGTTTTTTGACAGTAACCATCTTTTACGAGAAAAAAAACCGGTCGGCTTTTTGAGAACATTCAGGCCTAAAAAAATAAACCACAGGTTGACTTGCGTACCCATGGCAGCCATGCCGCAGGCCACTTCCAGTGCCACTATGGCTTTATCGAGTTCGCCACTGAGCAATAATATTGTGGCTTTATTGGATGTCTCAAACGTTACAACATTGTTTTCTGGCATAAATAATTATCCGTGCAAAAACACTCATTCAACAACGAATCAAGATACCAACCTGACTCGAATTCTCATTAGTAACAGAAATAATTTCCAGATTTTGAGAGGCGCAATAATCGCGAACGCTGATTTCGAATATAGGATCATCACCAGTAATTTTGAGAATCTCGCCCGGCCGCATGTTTTTTGCAGCCTTGGCAAGCTCGATTAACGGCAACGGACAGCATTTACCGGTGACAGTGATGGAGGCATGGACTACCGACATGAACCACCTCGAATGATGTAAGCCAGGTACCCCAAAAACCGACGGGGCACTGAACGTATATAGCATAACCAGAGAGGCAGGTACCCGGGAAAATAACAATGTTTAGGCAGGAAAAGGACTATTTACCCGTTTCGATAGTACGACATTGGCGCGCCAGACTATCCAGCACACCATTAATAAATTTATGACTCTGCGCAGCACCAAACGCACGTGCCAGATGTATCGCTTCCTTGATAACAACCTGGTATGGCACATCCGGGCGGTTGCGCAGTTCCCAGGCCGATAATCGCAAAATGGCCTGCTCTACATGATCCAGCATTTCATCCTGACGATTCATAAAAGGCGCCAGCATGGCATCGATTTCTGCCAGCTGTGCTGGCACGCCGTGTAACAACTCATGAAAATACTCGAGGTCGACTTTTGCCATGTTCTGTTCAGCATGAAACTGCACTTCGATGTCACTTAATTCGCTACCGCTAATGGTCCATTGATACAGTGCCTGCATGGCTTTTTCGCGGGCACTGCTGCGGCGTTTGGCGAGACTGGCTTCACTCATGATCAGCTGATCTTGGCCAGGACATTAACCATTTCGATGGCCGTCGCCGCCGCTTCGGCGCCTTTATTACCGGCTTTGGTACCGGCACGTTCAATAGCCTGCTCGATGGTGTCCGTGGTTAATACGCCGAATATCACCGGTATACCATGATCCAGCGCTACCGATGACATGCCCTTGGCGGCTTCACCGGCTACAAAATCAAAATGCGGGGTAGAACCACGAATCACCGCACCCAGTCCGATAATGGCTTCGTAGCTACCGGTTTGCGCCAGACGCTGCACCACCACCGGCATTTCGTAGGCACCTGGCACTTTGATGACGGTAATACGGTCATCAGGCACGCCATAACGCTTGAGCGTATCCAGCGCTCCGGCCAGCAGACTTTCGACAATAAAACCGTTGAAACGGGCAACGACAAGGGCAAAACGACCTGTGCTGTAAATCAGATCACCTTCGAGAGTTGGGATGTTTGACATGGTCAGGACTCGGATTGTTTAAATCAAAATTCGGGATGCGGATTATAGGCTGAATTGCCACTGATTGAAAAACCTTATCGGCATTCCTGTAGGAGCAGGCCATGCCAGCTACCATAGCGATTAAAAGCATGAGTCCGCAAATGAACGCAAATAAAAGCTTTGTTGTTTCTTTTCATTTGCGTGTATTTGCGTTCATTTGCGGATAATATCTTTTTTAAATATGTCGCGGGCATGGCCCGCTCCTACAAAAGCTATTCCTTGCCGGCCACATAATCCACCACTTCCAGACCAAAACCAGCCAGGCCGTGGATGCGTTTGGGGGCTGTCATCAGATGCATTTTGTGAACGTTTAAATCCATCAAAATCTGGGCACCCACACCGTGGGTACGCAAGTCACTGGGGTGCAGTTCCTGCGCCGGTTCATGCGGGCTCAACATCCATTGCACAATATCCCGTGCATCCTGTTGCTGGCGCAATATCACTAACACGCCCGGTTCATTGCTTTCAGCAATTTGCTTCATGGCAGCACGAAACGGCCAGCCGCTGTTCTGGCTGGAAGCCAGCACGTCGAACAAAATATTTTCAACATGAACACGCACCAGCACCGGTTTATCCGCCTTGATTTCACCTTTTACCAGCGCCAGATGCAGGCCTTTACCAACCGAATCCTGGTAGGCATACAAACGGAAATGCCCAAACTCACTGGGGAAATCACACTCGGCTACACGCTCTACTGATTTTTCATTTTCAAT
>JACPVK010000448.1 GCA_016191795.1 Gammaproteobacteria bacterium | reverse complement strand
GCCACACAGGTCAGCGGATCTTCTGCCAGCACCACCGGCAAACCGGTTTCTTCCATCAGCAATCGATCCAGGTCACGCAACAGGGCGCCACCACCGGTTAACACGATACCGCGTTCGGCGACATCGGCACCCAGTTCCGGTGGCGTTTGTTCCAGTGCAGTTTTAACGGCGCTGACGATACCGTGCAGCGGTTCCTGCAGGGCTTCGAGAATTTCATTACTGTTGAGGGTAAAGCTGCGGGGAATACCTTCGGAAAGGTTACGACCCTTAACTTCGATTTCCAGCAACTCCTTACCAGGGTAAGCCGAACCGATAGTGTGTTTGATACGCTCGGCCGTGGCTTCACCAATCAAAATGCCATAGTTGCGACGGACATAACTGATAATGCCTTCGTCGAATTTGTCCCCGCCGATACGCACCGATGCGGAATACACAATACCGTTCAGCGAGATCACCGCCACTTCGGAGGTACCGCCACCTATATCCAGCACCATCGAACCGCGTGGCTCATCCACCGGCATACCGGCACCAATCGCTGCGGCCATGGGTTCTTCGATCAAATACACCCGACGGGCACCGGCACCGGCGGCCGATTCCTTGATGGCACGACGCTCCACCTGGGTGGCGCCGCAGGGCACGCAAATCAGCACCCGCGGACTGGGGCGCAACATGGCGCTCTCGTGTACCTTGCGAATAAAGTGCTGCAACATTTTTTCGGTAATGTGGAAATCGGCAATCACACCATCACGCATCGGCCTGATCGCGGTAATGTTTTGCGGGGTACGACCCAGCATGCGTTTGGCTTCACGGCCATAGGCCTCGATAACCTTGGGGCCTCCGGGTCCACGATCCTGGCGAATCGCCACCACCGATGGCTCGTCAAGGACTATGCCCTTGCCACGTGCATATATGAGAGTGTTTGCTGTGCCCAGATCGATGGACAAATCGTTGGAAAACATGCCGCGTAAGCGTTTCAGAAACATTGCGTGTCTTTGACCTGTAATGGTTATTTAGTTGAAGGGAAAAAAGCTGGAAAACTCT
This sequence comes from Gammaproteobacteria bacterium, assembly GCA_016191795.1. GTDB lineage: Bacteria > Pseudomonadota > Gammaproteobacteria > SZUA-229 > SZUA-229 > JACPVK01. The sequence continues at coordinate 2,243 of JACPVK010000448.1, read as the reverse complement.
CAGCCATTCCCTCTCCCCATCCCTCTTCCGGCTGCTCGCAGAGCTCACAGCGTTCAGGCGGCGCAAGCAAAACTTTTTGCTTGCTTTTTCCGCCTTCACCCACAGCGGGCGAGGGAGAGTGCGTGTCGCTACGCGACGATCGCTATAAAATCCGCGCTACTCTAACAACGAGACTGTAACAGAGCAAGCATGGCGGTGGTCTGAAGGCACGGAATATGCTAATTTTGCGCGACTTTCCGCAGCAACTGCATCATTAACTGGAACATCACATGGCTCTGGGTCCCGACGAGGTAAAAAAAATCGCACATCTGGCCAGGCTCGCCATCGACGAAAAAGACGTTGATGGTTACGCCCGCAACCTGTCAAACATTCTCGATCTGTTTACCCAGATGAATAACATTGACACCAGCGGCGTCGTGCCCATGGCGCACTCACAGGATGTCAGTCAACGCCTGCGCGAAGACGTGGTCAGTGAACACAATCAACGTGAACGCTTCCAGAAAATCGCACCTCAAACCGAAAACGGTTTGTATCTGGTGCCCAAAGTCATCGAATAACCAAACGACTAACTATGTATCACACCAAAACCCTGACCGAACTGTCACGCATGTTGCAAACGCGTGAAATAACTTCTGTTGAGCTGACCCGCGCATTTCTGGATCGCATCAACAAACACGACAAAACCCTGAACAGCTTTATTACTGTTACGCCCGAACAGGCACTGGCCCAGGCCAAAAATGCCGATGCCCGCATCGGGCGCGGCGAATCGGGTGCACTCACCGGCATTCCGCTGGCACACAAGGATATTTTTTGCACCCTGGACGTCAGGACCAACTGCGGCTCGAAAATGCTCGACAATTTCATATCACCCTATAACGCAACCGTGGTGGAAAAACTCAATGCCGCCGGTATGGTGATGCTGGGCAAAACCAACATGGACGAATTCGCCATGGGCTCGAGTAACGAAACCAGTTTTTATGGCGCGGTAAAAAACCCGTGGAACACAGCCGCGGTCCCGGGTGGATCCTCCGGCGGTTCGGCCGCAGCCGTGGCAGCACGACTGGCACCTGTAGCCACCGGCACCGACACCGGTGGCTCCATACGCCAGCCGGCTGCGCTGTGTGGCATCACCGGTCTCAAACCTACTTATGGTCGGGTCTCACGTTACGGCATGATCGCCTTTGCCTCCAGCCTGGATCAGGCCGGTCCCATGGCGCAAAACGCCGAAGACTGCGCGCTGTTACTCAACGCCATATCCGGTTTTGATGAACGCGATTCGACTTCTCTCGACAAGCCGGTACCGAATTACAGCGCTGATCTCAATCGCGATATCAAAGGTTTGAAAATCGGCCTGCCCAAAGAATTTTTTGGCGAAGGCATGGCACCCGGCGTGCGCGAAGTCGTCAACACTGCGATCGAACAATACCGCAGCATGGGTGCTGAAATCATTGAAATATCCCTGCCCAACTCACATTTGTCTGTGCCGGTTTACTATGTGGTAGCACCAGCGGAATGCTCATCCAACCTGTCACGCTTTGACGGCGTGCGTTTTGGTTATCGCTGTAAAGATCCGCAAGATCTGGAAGACCTGTACAAACGCTCTCGCGGTGAAGGTTTCGGATCCGAAGTAAAGCGCCGCATCATGATTGGCGCCTATGCACTGTCTGCCGGTTACTACGATGCCTATTATTTAAAAGCGCAGCAATTACGTCGCATGATCAGCGATGACTTCACCAGAGCATTCCAGAAAGTCGATGTCATCATGGGCCCAACAGCACCCGATGTTGCGTTTAATATCGGTGAAAAAACCAGCGATCCGGTTGCCATGTATTTGTCCGACATTTACACCATCGCGGTCAATCTCGCCGGCTTGCCGGGCATGAGCATTCCGGCCGGCTTTAGCAACAAGCTGCCTGTCGGCCTGCAACTGATAGGCAATTATTTTGATGAGAGCCGGCTGTTGAATGTGGCGCATCAATATCAACTGGCAACGAACTGGCACAAACAGATTCCCGAGAATTTTAGATAAAAAGCTTGACGCAAAGACGCAAAGACGCAAAGTAACTATTTTTATTAATTATTATCTTTGCGTTCTTTGCGCCTTTGCGACATAGCTTTTAAGTCTTTAACCCTATACACAAGAGGCATCCAAAGCATGGAATGGGAAACCGTAATCGGTCTAGAAATTCACGCACAGCTCAGCACCCGCAGCAAAATATTTTCCGGCGCCGCCACCACCTATG
>JACPVK010000447.1 GCA_016191795.1 Gammaproteobacteria bacterium | reverse complement strand
TTATGCTTCTTATTATCAATCCGGCATCTGGAAAACATCCGATGGTGGCGCCAACTGGGAATGGGTATCGCAAGGTTTGTCTGTGGTACCCAGGGCTGTTGATTTTCCCGTTAATTCCCAAACCGGTTTTGCGACTGGGCTTAACGGCGGCGTCATGACAACTCAGGATGGCGGTGCCACCTGGCTTGAAGGAAATCTGGGAAATAACATCAGCTTAAACGATGTGAAATTTCTGGATAATCAGACCGGTTATGTGATCGGCAGTGGCGGCTTTATTGCCAAAACCACTGATGGCGGCGCACCGACCTATCGCTTTTCCTATTTACATCCCACAGCACCCGGCACCATACGAGAATTCACCAGCATCTCTGCCTGCACCACAGACTGGGATTGCGTGAATGATCAATCCGGCAATATAGGTACCGGGCTACCACAAGCCATGCAACTGGATTATGTTGCAGATGGTTCGGGTAAACGTCATATGTTCGCACTGGACGATAATGCTTTTGGCAATGTGCGCGTTACCGAAATTTGTGTATCTATTGCATCAACCCAATGGAATGGACCTTATGCAAGCATGAGCTATCAACGCGTAGGTATAGATGCGGCACCCGTTGACACCGTTCCATGTTGGGTAGGCAATTACTGGGTGATGGGATACACAGGCAGCTGCTGGAGCAACCTTAACTGGAATACCAACGACTTGAATGCGCTGCAAATTGGCGTCAAAACGGTCAATGGAGAATGGCTTGAACTGTCACAAATTTATACCAGAGTGGCATATCAAATTTTGCCATAATCTATTGTGCAAGCAGTGAACTTCACCGCCCTGATTGAAGATAATACCGCCCGGTAACATGCACGATTAATTGCACTGTTACCGGGCATACCATGCCTCGCCACCCAAAAAAATAAAACCAGCGCTACACCTCGCCTGCACAAACTCCTATTCTCTATATCAAACGGTATTTACCAGGCAACCTCATCATCACACACTTCATTTCAACTCTGGCGTACGCATACACAGAGTCGCGTTTATCTAGGAGTGGAATTTCATACATGTTATGGAACGCATTCATTCTGGCAACATACTTATAAATATACTATCAATATGATAATAACACCCTGAGCATGGAATTCTGCAGGCGTCTATTACCTGAATGAATTAACTTATGAAACTCGATATTACCGATTCTCCCAGCATTATCATGTTAATGGGTTTCGCTTTGGTGCTGGTGTTGATGCTCTCACTGGGATTCGTCGGATTAACCCGGATGGCCAATATCTATTGGCACATGGAACAAATCGTCAACGACAGAAACGTAAAAACCGAACGCGCCCAGGTGATGAAAGATGCTTTGCGTGAACGCGCCCTGCTGATGCATACGATCAGTGTGTTAACTGATCCATTCGATCGAGACGCCGACGCACTGGCTTTTGATGAAAAAGGTTCGATGTATGCCAATACACGCCAACGTCTCGAAAGCATGGATCTAAACGAAGCTGAACTCGCCATACTCGCGCGAATACAAAACCTGACCAAGATTACCCAACCACTGGTAACCGATGCCGTCAATTTATCTATGGATGGAAAATCGGAGGAGGCACAGTCTTTAATACGTGAAAAAGGCTACCCCGCACAAAAAAACCTTGCCGCCGAAATAGACAACCTGATTAACCTGGAATACGCTGAAACCGAACGCGCCTGGAACGAAGCCAAAGAGTCGTATCAAAGTGCACGACTCCTCATGATTGCGCTGGGTGCTGCAGCCACGGCTCTGGGTTTTCTGATTGCCTTTCTGGTCATACGCCATAGCCAGCAACAGGCCAGCACCCTGCGCCACCAGGCCACTTATGACAGGCTAACCAACCTGCCCAATCGCGCCCTGTTTGCCGATCGCATCCAGCAGTCCATCCTCATCAGTCGTCGCGAAAAGCAGTCTTTTGCCATCATTGCTGTGGATCTGGATCGATTCAAGGAAATCAACGATGCCATGGGCCACCACGTAGGTGATCTGGTATTGCAACAAATTGCCCGACAATCACGCGAGTGCTTGCGTGAGTCAGATACCTTTGCACGAATGGGTGGTGATGAATTCGTTATATTGCTGCCCAGCACACAGTATACGGATGGCGCCATTATCACCGCGAAAAAAATAATCCATGCTATCAATCAACCCATGCAAATTGCCGGGCAGCGCCTGGAAATCAGCGCTAGCCTGGGCATTGCCATCTTTCCCGAGCATGGTGACACAGCAGAAGTACTATTGCGCAACGCCGATGCTGCCATGTACGAGGCCAAGCGCACACAACTCGGCTACACCGTATACAGAGCTGATCTCGATCAACATGCCGAACAACGCATGCAACTTCACAGCGAGTTACGTCACGCTATTGAAAACAACGAACTGGCTCTGCATTACCAGCCAAAAATTCGTTTCGACAACGGTCGGGTCAGCGGCGTGGAAGCCCTGGTGCGCTGGCAACATCCAGCTCGTGGATTACTGTTTCCTGACGCCTTCATCGAGCTGGCAGAAACCACCGGCCTGATCAAGCCATTAACCATGGCTGTACTAAAAATGGCATTGCATCAATGCGAACAATGGTACCAGGCAGGCTTAAATCTCACCGTCGCGGTGAACATCTCCACGCTCAGCATCCAGGATCCCGAGTTTCCCGATCAACTTTCTGAACTGCTCAGGCATGTCAGCATACCCATCTCGTTACTGGAACTGGAAATAACCGAAACCGCGGTGATGACAGGTGCCGCACGCGCAGTAAAATGCATCAAACGGCTGCATGATCTGGGAACACAGATTGCGATTGATGACTTTGGCACCGGTTATTCCTCCATGAGCCGTTTAAAAGAACTGCTGGTAGCCCAGATAAAAATCGACAAATCATTTGTTAAGGATATGGCTGTTAACCACAATGATGCGGTGATTGTTCGCTCCACGGTGGAACTCGGGCACAGCCTTGGCATGAAAGTCATTGCCGAAGGCGTCGAAGATCAGGCTGCGTGGGAAAAACTTAAATCCATTGGTTGTGATTCGGCACAGGGCTATTACATGAGCCGGCCCATCCCGGTTGAAAAATTACATCTGTGGTTGCGTGAATCACCCTGGGGACTCACTACCCTGGATACAGCAACCAGAAATGCTTGAGCTCGATGCTGTGCAATATTTCCAGGGGATATAAAGAACAGGCCCTGCACTGCCGCTAGTCGCAGCGGCACATACTATTCCAACCATAGAATATTAATGGGTTCTGATCTAACGGGTATTTTCTTAAACTTGTAAAATTACAATTAACACACAACAACAGATATCTGTAACGTTGAAGTGGCTTACTCTGTGGCGGTCTCCACCTCTCAGAGACTAATCCTGTCAGTCAAGTAAATGCCATTCAGTTCAGACTTCCAGTTTCGATCACACTCTTTTAAACACCCCAAACAATTGCATACAATCAGGCAGCTAATGCTGCTAAAGTAATGTCTCCATACTTGCCGGCAACAACTGCATTCTCCCCAATAAAATTAAGGATACGCATATGACAACCATTACTCTTCAGGGCAACCCGATACACACCAACGGCAACTTGCCTGCTGTAAAAAGTACTGCACCTAAATTTAGTCTGGTCGATAAAGACCTGAATGATGTTGGCCTGGATAAATTTAAAGGCAAAAAAAAGCTGCTCAATATCGTGCCCAGTCTGGACACAGGTGTGTGCGCCACTTCTACCAAAAAATTCAATGAATTCGCCGCAAAAAGAAAAGATGTGGTGATGCTGGTTATATCAGCCGACCTGCCGTTTGCACAGGGACGATTCTGCGGCGCAGAAAAAATTGACAATGTCATTGCCCTGTCAATGATGCGCGACCGGAACTTCGCCAAAGATTATGGCGTTTTAATTACAGACGGCCCGCTGGCAGGTATTACGGCGCGTGCTGTCATCGTAATCGATGAAAACGATAAAATCATCTATACAGAACTGGTTCCGGAAATTGCACAGGAACCAAAATACGATGCAGCTATGGCCGCACTATCATCTAAGTAACTTATATCGCTGACATACTCACGACACTACTGGTCGGGCGCTTTTAAGGACTCTTATACACAACTTAATGAAGTATCCTGCCATTGCTGATTTTCCAGGCAGGATACTTCTACAAGTTATTCACATCGTTAATGAATTGTCAGCTCAAACGTACCGGCATCCGCACCGTATTTATACATTTCATCACTTTGTATTTTTAAATACAATTCGCCCTGGCTATTTGCCGCCGCTGAACATCCACCTTCCTGCTGCGAACTCATATCACACAATTGATACTGATAGGCGGCGCTGCCAAACAGTGTCAGTTGCGTATAACCAGTGGCTTTCTGAAACTGGATTTGCTGACTCATGTAAGGAGTAAGTCCGGTGACTTTATAATAACTGGCTGCAGGCAGGCCGGCGTATTGTCGCTGGGAGACACCTTTACCTATCACTAACGGCGAAGCCTGGCTACCCTCCGACACCGGCATTAAACGCACATTCAAATCAAAGTAGGCGCCACTGCTGTTTCTGTCGGCATAACCATCTACATGAATATACAGATCACCATTTTCACTACTCAGAGCACGACACAACAAGAACGCACCCTCATCACAACTCGGCTGGCTCATACCATAGTCGCGATACACTTTTAACGCGCCACGATACAGGGTGCGAGACTGATGATTAATAAACACCTGATAATAGGTATTTGCCTGCAATCCACTTACCCGGTAATAACTATTCACTGAGCCCTGAGTAAAATACCCATTTGCATCCAGTGTGCCGCCCACCTGGCTGGCGCGCGGGAACGTACCGCTGATATCCAGTGGCGCGCCATACTGGCCTTCGGCCTGCGTTGCCGGTTTAATGGAAAGCTGGAAAGGTACATGTGTGGCAGTTGAATACATATTATTTGATTCAACACTCACCAGCAGTTCACCGGCACTGGTGGCCACCGCTTCACACGCGGTTATTGTTCCCGCTGCCGCATAGGCATACTCAATACTGCACAGCGGGTAATTCGTTGGCAATAAACTGTAAACACCCAGTGCAAGTTTATCCCGATCGGAATCGGCACGAACCTCATAACGCACACCCGGTGTCAGGCCGGTAATTTTGTAATAACTTTTCTGGTAATGATCAACCAGCCCCTGATACGGCAAAGCACCGGTAATATCTTTGGGCGCTGTTGTTGTACCTTCCGCACCTGCTTTTTTTCCGCCCGGTGTGACGGTTAATGTAAAGGCCGCACCATCCCAGTAATTAATAGTTTGAGTGGGTGTGGATACCTTGATTAACAAATCAACCGATTTCACACGGCCTTTAACCGGCTGTGTTTGAATTACGCAATATTCATCCAGCAACCCAGAATGTTTCGAAATACAAAAATCGGTAGAACTGGCCTTGGTAAGATGATTGATTACATCCAGATCCACATCATCGCTCATACCATTGAGCATCACGGTGTAGTTAGCCGGGCCCATATTTAACGTGACACGGTAATAACTCACACTGCGATTAAAATCGGCGCTCACCTTGCCCTGGTAACTGACTGCCTCGCCATAATTGAGCCGGCCTGCCGGATCTATATTGACGGGAATCTGTTCGCTGCCTTCACTGGTGATAAACGAAGGTGCCAGCCACAAGTTGTAACGGCTACCTTCAATCATGTAGGTATTGTTGGTTACCCGCAAATACAAACTACCCGATGTATTGGCTGCCGCCAGGCAACGTCCTTCTTCATCGGCATCAAGATAACTATCAACACAGGCAGGTGTGGTAAATGTGTTATCAGTAAACACCTCCAGAGTCGGGCGCACTGAAGAAACACCGTTGAGATGCGTCATATAATATCGACCGGGTGTTAAACCGTTCACGACATAATAACTGGCGGTGTTATCCACCTGGCCAACATGCGGTGTGGTTTCGCTGCTGGCGGAAATATTCAAGGGTGAGGTTATTTTCCCTTCGGGATTGTTGGCACTGCCCAGTGCAAAACTAAACCAGGCGCCGTCTTCGTAGCCCGTTGCTGCGGTAACATAAAGTTCGCCCGCCGCATTGGTTCGGCCGGTAAAGCTATGTTCCATACTGCCAAAACTGGTACCTGCATACACATAAAGATTGCGTGTCGTACTGCTGGTTGTTACGGCGTAAACGTAGTTCGGCTGCAATCCGGTTACAACATAATAACTACGCGTACTATCCACCTGACCACTGAACGGCAAGGTTACCGTTACCGGCGTTTGCTGTGTGCCCTGCGCCACCGGCGCCGCTGAAACACTCACTTGAAATACTGTTCCGCCCTGATTATCGGCACCGTTAATACGCACATTAAACTCACCACGACTATCGGCACGCGCAACACACCAGGTATCGTTACTGGCAGCATAATAGGAAAATGCGCTGCAACTTGTACCAACCGTATCACTGTAAGCGAGGAACACACTCACATCGGTACTGCTGGTATAGTTGCTGGCATGAATTTCATATCGCTGGCCGGGAATCAACCCGGTAAAACGATAATAACTGGGATAGCGATAGCTTTGCCCGGAATAGCTTGAACCAGAAATAATGACCGGCGCATCGGCATAACCTTCAAAATAACGTTCGCTACCGGCTGCCGCTGTGACATTGATGGTGTAGTAGGAACCAGAAACATAATAAGAATAATCACTGACATTCAGATACAGCTTGCCTTCAAAGTTGGCAGCCAGCTGACAGTATTCATCCGCCCAGCCATCATTTCGCGACCAGCACAAATAATTACCCGGATTTATAAAATCTTTATGCGGATAGCCGTTTAATGTGGGATAAGAAATAACATTATTTAATCTGACATCATATTTCTGGCCGGGCACCAAACCCGACACCACATAATAACTATTGCCATTGCTTTGTACTGTGCCGGCATAAGGCAGGCGATTACCAATTTCCAGCGGTGCTGTTTTAACACCTTCATTTACCGGTAGCGGCAAAATATCGACACTAAAGGCGGCGTCGGCACTGGCGGCATACGCGCTGACCCGGATATAAATTTCACCCGTGGCATTGGCTGACATTTCACAGGCTTCATTCACCAAACCGGAACGGTAAGATGAACAGGAATGATAATAATAGGAAGCAATGCCGTAACCGTAGAGGGTCACATCCTGCGTTGGGTCATACACGGAAATGGTGTAGCGCGTAAAAGGTAACAGGCCGCGTACCACATAATAACTGTCACCTCCCGCCAGGGCAGTACCACGGTGCGGTAACAGGTTGGTGATATCCATAGGTGAAATAAAGCCAGTGATGGGATCAACACTGCCTTCCTGTTTGAAAACAGTCACCTCCCGGCTGGATTTATCATCAGTAACAGATGACGCGTTATCACCACTACCACAGGCCAGCAGTGATACAGACAAAAACACGGCAACCAACCAGCGAAAATGAACAAAACCAGCCATCACGACATCCTCCATAAAATTTGATATTTTCAATTGGTGACAACTATAACACACACTATTTGCAGCACAGATAGGGAAATATCCCTAACCGAATTCACAACAGGTATTCAACACGCCTGCCGTGACAGGGAATTATGTGTTATTGAATTTATGATTTACTAATGAATATCAGGCTCCAGATTTGGTCATACGTGGCAGCCATGTATTCTTATTTGTTGCACTGCCCGCACACATTATTGCAGCGTATGCTCACGCCTGGTTACCTGCACCAGTGACGCATGATGTTCAATCATCAGCCAGCCCGTATCGTATTGCTGATAGACATTCGTCGCCAGAACGATCGACGCCGCACCACCACCGGTTGATATTTCTTCGGCTACCAGATGAACAGCCAATCCATCGGCCATGGTTTTTTTCATCACTGTAAATTTTATTTCCGCTTGCCGCGTATTCGAAAAAATATGCGACCAGCTACGAATCACTGCATCATGCCCGACTATCGCGCCGGATCCGGGATGGATACAGATAACATCCCCATCAGCCCACAACACAGTCATGATATTTTTGTCACCATGCATAAAGGCCTCGTAATAAACCGCTTCCACCTCGTCCGGGGTTTTGAATACTGGCCGCGTCGTTTTCATAATTTATTAATCCGCGAACATTAGTAATACAAGTCATGGCAAACAGAATTAACTAAATGCAGAATTTATTTCGGGCAGGACGCTACATAATCCCCAGGCTGCACGGTTCTATTCCAAAACAGTCTGGTTAATGGTGCCGATGACGATACAACACAAACAGGCACTTGCCCGGTAGCATGATTACCTGGGCAGCCCACTCACACCGGCACACTAAAAACAGCTGGCGTTACTCGTATCAGCCATTAGCCGACATGACTCGCTGATAATGACTCGGTTTCAGCATTCAACATGGTAAACAGGGTATGCGCATGTTCCGATGCCCGGGTACCGAGATCAGTGAGATAGCCACCATCAGCCTGGGTAATAAAACCCTGTTCATGCAAACGCTGCGCGGCAGCCACCAGGGCAGGATCTGCCGTATGGTGAATCTTGATACCCTTGAGGTGAGTGCTCGGTGTAAAGAGCAACAGCACATTCATCTCAGCGACGGCTTCTGGAGAAAAAGACATGGTACTACCTCTTTTGCGATGGATTTGCATGTGAACTCATGGCTATTCTGCCATATTTTCTGTTTTCGGTTAGCGCTGTGATCTGGTGTCAATTGCGCTACATCAAGGCATTTTATGTTCGTAAAAACAACTGTATAGCCTGGCAGCCAGGTATAAGTCTTTCTGTTATTGCTTCAAGCGGTAACCGGTCTTGAACATCCACCAGACAATCAGCAGGCATGCCGCCAGAAATAACAACACCATAGTCAGACTCAGGCCTACACTCACATCAGCCACTTCAAAAAAGCTCCAGCGGAATCCGCTAATCAGGTAAACCACCGGGTTAAACAAGGTGATGGTTTGCCAGGCTGGCGGCAACATACTCACGGAATAAAAACTGCCTCCCAGAAAGACCAGCGGTGTAATCACCAGCAAGGGAATAAGCTGCAGTTTTTCAAAGTTGGTTGCCCATAATCCAATAATGAAGCCAAACAGACTGAACGCAATGCAGGTGAGTATTAAAAAACCCAGCATCCAGAACGGATGCGCTATTTGCAACGGCACAAAAAATCCAGCTGTGGCGAGAATCACCAAACCTATAATGAATGACTTGGTAGCCGCCGCACCCACATAGCCAATTAATATCTCAATAAACGAAATGGGCGCTGACAATACTTCGTAAATAGTCCCGGTGAATCGCGGAAAAAAAATTCCGAAGGACGCATTCGCAATGCTCTGGGTTAGTAATGCAAGCATCATCAAACCAGGCACAATAAAAGCCCCATAGGACACGCCTTCAATTGACTCAATGCGCGTGCCTATCGCCGAACCAAACACCACGAAGTACAATGCCGTGGAAATAACCGGCGATGCAAAACTCTGGGCAACCGTTTCAAACGCACGCAACATTTCATATTTGTAAATGACTCTGATAGCGTAAATATTCATGATGTTGTTTTTACCAGGCTAACAAATATTTCTTCCAGAGATGTTTTGGTTGTGTGCACATCCTTAAGCACCAGACCCGCTTCACGTATTGCCTGCAGCAGCTCGTTGATACCATTATGTGTTTTATGCGGGTCGTAGGTGTAGGTAAACTGGCAACCATCGGCTGACATATCGAGCGTCCACGGCTTCAATGCATCAGGCATAACTGTTAAATGCGATTCCAGCTCAATAATTAATTGCCGCTTGCCCAGCTTGTGCATTAACGCGTGTTTATCATCCACCAGCAATAATTCACCGCGATTAATAATACCTACGCGATCAGCAATCGCTTCGGCTTCTTCAATATAATGCGTGGTCAGAATGATGGTAACGCCCGATTCACGCAAACGTCGCACCAACGACCACATATCCTTGCGTAATTCCACATCCACGCCCGCGGTCGGCTCATCCAGAAACAATACCACCGGTTCGTGCGCCAGCGCCTTGCCAATCAATACCCGGCGTTTCATACCACCGGACAATGTCATGAGCATGCTGGATTTTTTATCCCAGAGTGACAGGTCTTTCAATAATTTTTCCAGATAATCAGGATCCGGTTTTTTACCAAACAAACCACGACTGAAACACAGCGAATTCCAAACCTTTTCGAAGGCACCGAGTGTCAGCTCCTGCGGTACCAGACCG
>JACPVK010000446.1 GCA_016191795.1 Gammaproteobacteria bacterium | reverse complement strand
TCGAGTTGAATACTGGCTGCTGTCAGGGCCGGGCTTTGGGTTGGGAATTGCCGTTATTATTCAAGCCGGTAATTTCCACAAATCCATCTACATCTTCCTGGCGTCGTGCAGTGCCAAGCCTGAAGTCACTAATCAGCGCTTCGTTGCGAACCCGATAGCGTCGGTCTTCATGTTCGCGCCTGGGCCGGTTGGCGCGACGCCGTTCCGGGCCGGTGTAATACCACGATATATTGTCATCAACTTTGTGCATTTCTGAATCCATCCTGTTGTCGTTCCGTAGAGTTTTAATAGTTCCAGATCAGGGTCAGGTCAAGACTGGGGTGACGGAAGGTCAGGCTGATTGACTGCGAATTGATAATTATCAGTGTTTTATTGAATACTGATGCCGAAAAAAATATTTTGCCGGCTGACTGCGAATGCTTTACAAATACAGCTGGTTTGCACGAGGAGGTGCGTGTGAGTAAGAAACACCCTATTGTTGCCGTGACCGGTGCCTCCGGTGCCGGTACCACGGTGGTTGAAAAGGCGTTTCGCGAGATTTTTTTCCGCCAGGGAATAAAGTCGGCGTTCGTGCATGGCGATGCTTTTCAAAAATATACCTATGACGATATGTGTCGGCATATGGCTCACGCCGAGGCTACAGGACATTTTTTGAGTTGTTACGGGCCGGATCTAAACGACTTTGCCCGGCTTGAAAGTCTGTTTCGTGAATATTCCACAACCGGTACCGGTAGTTACAGACAATATATAACCGCCGAAAACGCTGCCGCTTTCCAGTTACCGGTTGGTAGCTTTAGCAGCTGGCAGCCCTTGCCAGCGGATACCGACCTGCTGTTTTACGAAGGCCTGCATGGCGGAGTGGTGGCACAAACCTGGACACGTCGCAAAGTAACCGACGAGAGTATTCAACGCGGTGAATATGACCGGCGCCGGGCACGCGTCAATAAGGGTGTGAATGTTGCCCAGTATGTGGATTTACTGATCGCGGTGGCGCCGGCGATCAATCTGGAATGGATTCAGAAAATACATAATGAACATCAGTGTCGTAATCAGCCGCATGAAGTGGTGGTGAAAATGATCATGGACAGACTGCGCGACTACATCCATTTTTTAGTGCCGCAATTTTCAATTTCAGACATTATTTTTCAGCGTATGCCGGTGGTGGATACGTCCGACCCGTTTATTGCACGCGATGTGCCGACAGAATCGGAAAGCGTCATTGTGGTCACTTTTCGCGAGCCAAAAAAATATAACTTCCCCAGGCTACTCAAACGTATCGACAATTCCTTCATGTCCCGACCCAATTCCATGGTGATTCCCGGCGGTGAGCTGCGGCACGCCCTGGATGTGATCTGCGCACCCATGATCGAGGCCTGTTGTGGCCAATAGATCTGGCCACAGAGCGCCAGGCCAGGTGTAGGGATACGGGGGTTTACACCCTGGTCTTTTTTGGCTCTGTGGCTGATCTGGCTACAAGCTTAATTCAGGGCGATACGTGAGCCGTTGAGTGTTTCCAGCTTGTGATTGAGAAAACGGTGTTTGCCGCCGGTTTGAAACCGAATAACGGAAAAGCCATGCTGGCTGATCTGGTCGAGAGTGACTTCCTGCCCGGTACTTTTAATACGTACCCGATCTCCAATAGAAACTTGCAATTTGTTAATCATTTGTATGCTCCAATCTCAAAAGTCTGTTGGTTACAGGTCACAGATTCATGACCTTGCGATACAAACTTAGATCAAGTTATTAACAAACGCAAGTATCTTTATGTTTTTTATCAAATTATGTGTTTTTGTCCTCATCAGCCTCTGCCAGTTTTGCATTGCTGCCGGTAGGGCGAGGTGTGACAGGTGGCAGGCGGTCAGTCAGACGGGTGTAGCTGGTCTCCAGTTTGTGCTGGTAAATCACGGTATAGGCCAGCACGTTGCTGACGTATTCACGGGTTTCGGTAAAGGGAATCGTTTCAACCCAGCGCACCGCATCCATGGTTTGTTCCGGACGCCAGGATTTAACGCGATGAGGGCCGGCATTGTATGCGGCGGCGGCCAGGGCGGGTTGATCATCCAGATGGCGTAACATCTGCCCCAGATAACCTGTGCCCAGGTTGATGTTGGTATCCGTGATGAGCAGACTTTGTGTGCCGGCGTAGGGCACCCGAAGTTGCCTGGCAACGTGACGAGCTGTGGCTGGCATCAGCTGCATTAAACCGGTGGCGCCAACGGGTGAACGGGCATCAGCCATAAACGCGCTTTCACGACGAATGATGGCGTAGGTGAGAGCCGGTTCTACATTGTGTTTGGCCGACCAGACGGTGACGGCTTCCTGCATCAGCAACGGGAAGCGTAACTCGATGTCATCGCGATAGGTGGTTTTACCCAGGGTAATGATGGCGCGGTCGTGCCAGCCCCATAGTTGCGCCAGTTTGGAGGCGGTGAGTTTGCCGGGTTCATCTATGGTTTTGCTCAGCTGGGTCCATTCACGACGCGCATCAATGATCTTGCCCTGGTTGTAGAGTTCGCGTGCGCGTGCGGCGGATGGATTATTGGCCATGGCGTTCAGATCATCGAGGCTGATATCCAGTGGCCGGTCTTCAAATTCATAGGGTAGGTTCAGCCGGTCTGCAGCCAGGAAACCATAGAAATCACGACGCCCTGCCAGGTAATGGTATACGCCTTCGGCGTCGATGGTGTTGCCCATCTGTTCATTGGCATAGGCCCACCAGTATTGCCAGCGTAATTCAGACTGTACCTGTACCGGCAGGCTCTGGATGTCGGCCACGATCTGATACCAGTCTCCCTGACGTATCGCTGTACGAATTTTCCATTCCATCACGTTGGCGTCCGCTGCATAGGCGGGTATGCGCTTTAGCCAGGTGTAGGCTTCGGCCTGATGATTGCGTGCCATGGACAGGCCAATATATTTCCAGGCGCGGCTGCTGTCGGCCTCGCTGAATGTGTACTGATCGCTCATGTTTTGCCAGATGCTAATGGCTTTATCAATATTTTTAGTACTCAGGCGGCGTATCGCATGGGCCACTACCTGGCCAATTTTGGCGTGTTCAGGCAGTTTGCCATGGGCGATCTGTTCCGGGCTGCGGTGTATGCGTACCCACAGGTCCACAATAGACTGATCGCGCTTGTTGAGAGATTCAGCCAGTCGTGAAGCCAGGCGGGTGGTGCCTTCATCCATGGCCAGTTCAATGCGCTGCCAGGTCAGTTCAGGACTGCGCCGACCGTCGTTTTCCCAGGCGGCGACGATGTCGTCACAGGCCTGTGGCAGAAAATGACCTGTCATCCAGATTTGTGATACCTGGTCCAGGGCGACGGGCATCTGGTCGGTGCGCATCAGTGCTTCGAGGTTGAGGCATTGCAGAGCAAGATCATCCTGTGGCTGGTAAAACGATAAAAATTCTGCCCACTGTTGTTTTTTTGCCAGTTGTTTCAATAAACCACGACGCAGCCTTTCGCCAACCAGCGTGCCGGTCTCCTGATCCAGAAATTGACGCAAGGCCGGTAAATCAGGCTGGTTGAGGCGGTCTTCGAGATAATCAGCTCGCAAATAGGCAGTTAACGGGTAATCACCTAATTCAACCATGAGTTTTTCAAAGGTCTGGAGCTGATTATTTCTCAGTGCCTGTGCAGCCTGCGCATACAGCTTACGCTGTTGATCGAGTTGTTCAGGTTGAATGGATTTCTGTATTTCTGCTGCCAGCAGTGAATTAGGCAGCGGTGGCGTGGTAATGGCTTCGGGTTCGGCACGATAACCACTGGCTGTAACCAGCCACAGACCTACGCCTATACCCAGTGTGTAACGTAAGGTGCAACGGGTAGTTTGTCTGAGTGGTTGTCTTGACATAGTTGAATCACGCAAATAGGAGTAAAGCCCCGGATGGGGTGATATTAAACAAGTCTAGTCAATAGTTGCTCAAAGTTATTGAGAATCAGAGAAAAAATTTTGGCCTGCCCTGTCAAATGGGTCCTTTCAAATGGGCCATCAGCGATTACTGTATTTGCGACTGAATTCGGTTGCCAGATCGACAGCGCGCCGGCGATCTTCCGGCAGTAACCGGCTGTACACGGTAGCCTTGTTTTTTTGTGCATTG
>JACPVK010000395.1 GCA_016191795.1 Gammaproteobacteria bacterium | reverse complement strand
TCGTCAATGGCTGGCAACACGCTTCCCTGCCAACCGATACCCTGGGATATGTTCATTTGCCGGCCTTTATCGGCATCGTCATCAGCAGCGTGCTGTTCGCCCCGCTGGGTGCCAGACTGACTCACAGTCTGCCGGTGCCGATACTTAAAAAAATCTTCGGCGGCCTGTTGCTGTTATTGGGCATCAAACTGTTACTCAGTGAAATCTGAGCCTGTATGGTTGCCCGGCGCGAAAAATAAGACTACCGTCTGACTATCTGTCGCATAGGACCACCCCCATGAAACCCGAATTGCGCGTCTCGATACTCAGCGACTACATCTGCCCGTTTTGCTATATCGGCCACAAACGCCTGGAACAGCTGCGCGAGGACTACGACCTTAAAATCCAGTGGTGCTTCATCGAAATACATCCCGAAACACCGCCCCAGGGCCAACCGGTGGAACACCTGGGCTACAGCGCGTCGCACTGGCGGAACCTGATGCAAAACCTGCAAAGACTGGCCGATGAAGATCACATCGACTTTGCCGAACACCGCTTTACCTGTAACTCACGCAAGGCCCTGTTGTTAGCGGAAGCCTGCAAACCACTGGGCACCGAAAAATTCTATGCCCTGCACAATGCCATTTTTGATGCTTTTTTTATTCACAGCCAGAACATTGGCGATGAAACCGTACTGCGCCAGCTGGCGCAACAAAATGGCATAGACAAGGATATTATTGATCAGGCGTGGGCTGGCGATTACACAAATGGCCCGGCAGATCAAACACCCAAAGCTCTCTTGCCCTATTTGCAATATGCCGGTTCTATCAACGCCAGCAGCGTACCAACCTTTGCGCTGGGAACCACATTACTCACCGGTGCAGTCGCCACATCAGCCCTGCGCGATGCTGCAAAAAAAATGCTGGCCAGGTGAAATCGCAAGCTGAAATACCGGTTAATTTCGTCTAGGCTTGCAACATACAAACACAGCGACACATCCCGGATGAATTTCCCCGAAAGCCTGTTCTGGAATTATTCCTGCCAGTTATTTCAAATAGCCGACGTGGCAGACACCTGTTTGCAAATGCAGAACACCTTCGAAGCCGATGTAAACCTGCTGCTATTTTGCTGCTGGGCTGGCGACAATCGCCGCCAGTTGAGTGAAACCGAAATCGACAATCTGATCCGCGCCAGTGAGCCCTGGCAAACTGCCATCATCAAACCACTGCGTGAAGCACGCAAACTCATGAAAAACCAGATCATTGCCATGCCGGCCAGTTTACATACCCAGACCATAAACAATCTGAGCGAAATGGAACTCAATGCCGAACATATGGCACAACTTGATCTGGAAAAAACCATCGGGTTTGATATCCACTCAGCCAATGCTGCCGTTTCTGCCATCGATACATCTGCGCGCAACCTGATGCTGTATGTTCAAAAACTGGAAAAAACACAAGTGAGTGATGTGACCGTCTACATCACCGGTTTGTTAAAGCATGTGTATGGGGATGATGAGATGGTGCAGATGGCGATGATGTCGGCGATGGCGTAATAACAATACTGTTTGTGCTTTTAGAAAAGATGCGCTTTAGGGCGCATTTTTTTTTGGATTGTTTACTGACTTAGCACCTGGAAGCGAGACAAGCAATGAAAGTAACTCGCCAGCCGGCGAAAAAGGGATTTTCAGCACAAGGAAATATTTCAGTAAACAATTCTAATCACCTACATTCCCACGCAAAGCGTGAAAACAAAAAATCAATCACCCTCCCCCAATAACCCTTCCTTCATATCCTCCGTCGCCGGTTCCTTGCCAATCCACACACTCAACACCGCACGAAAAAAATCGGCGCCTTCTATCACGCCTTTTTCCTCACCCGCTATAGTCACGCGTGTACCAACATCAGGAATGTAATCTATCAACACGATGTCATTCTTGCGCAGGGTGCGGAACATGTCATTAAAGCGCATCATCCTGGGCTTCATCGCTATGTAATCGGCGGCACCCATATTTTTGTCGAAACCTTCGGTCCAGCCTTTGGTCAGTTTTTCTTTTTCCACTTCGTCGTACAGCATGTGCATCACCATGCGTCTGGCGGCTGTGCTGTTGAGCAGATTATCGGGGTTGTTAGAGGTTTCGGCAGTATATAAAGCGGCGACGTATATTTTGAAAAATAACTTGGTACGAATGCCGGTACCATTTAACTGGAGCACTTGAGAAACGCCCGGCACCGTAGCAGTCTCTGCAATTTGCACACCCGCCACTTCACGTGCCTGAACAGAAAAAACGAAGAGTGTTGTCACCAGAATCAAAAGAATATTTTTTAACATTTAGGCCACCTATTATTAAAATAATTATTTATAGAACAGCACCAGACTCCACACAACAACCACGTTAATGAGAGATAACAGCACAGCTGACGACCCCATGTCCTTGGCGCGACCGCTGAGTTTATGGGGCTCCATACCGATACGATCAACCACGGCCTCAATGGCGGAATTTAAAATCTCAACCATTAATACCAGCAGTACGCTTCCAACCATCATGGCAATCTGCATGCCGTTGTCGCCAAGATAAAACGCCAGTGGTATTAACACGGCGGACAAATACACTTCCTGACGAAATGCTTCTTCCTTGCGAAATGCCGCTTTAAATCCTTGCCAGGAGTATAAACCGGCCATAAGAATTCTTTTCAGGCCGGTATTGCCGCTATATGCCATGCGTTATTGCTCCGGATGATTCATGCCCCAGGCAAGATCAAGTTGTTTCGCAGCCAGCACATCATCAAGACGGCGCACCGGCATGGTGTAGGGTGCACCGTGCAGCATTTCGGCATCGGTTTCCGCTTCGCGCTGAATTTCTACCAGAGCCTCAATAAAGCCGTCGAGAATTTCCTTGGCTTCGGTTTCAGTAGGCTCAATTAACAAACACTCCGGCACCAGTAACGGGAAATAGGTTGTGGGGGCGTGATAACCCTTGTCAAGCAAACGCTTGGCAAAATCCATGGCGGATACATGTAATTCTTTTGCCTGCTTTTTCACGGTAATAATAAATTCATGCGATGCATAGCGATTAGGTATGGCGGTTTCAAAACCGCGTTTTTTCAGCTGCGCCATCATGTAGTTGGCGTTGAGCGTGGAAAATTCCGCTACGCGTGTCATTCCTTCACGACCTAGCAAACGCATGTACACATAGGCACGCAACAGCACGCCGGCATTGCCCATGAACGCAGACAGGGTGCCAATGCTTTGCGGGCAATCTTTTTCTGTTAGCCAGCGATAATTGTTAGCATCTTTAGTCACCATGGGCAAAGGTAAAAACGGTTTTAACCGGGCGCTGACACCTACCGCACCGGAACCTGGACCACCACCACCGTGTGGCGTGGAGAATGTTTTGTGCAAATTGGAGTGAATAACGTCAAAGCCCATATCACCCGGACGAATCTTGCCGAGTATCGCATTGAGATTAGCGCCGTCGTAATACAACAACCCGCCAGCCTGGTGAATAATTTTTGCAATCTGTTCGATGTTACGCTCAAACACACCCAGGGTTGATGGATTGGTTAACATCAGGCCGGCAGTTTGTGGGCCTACGGCCGCTTTCAGGGCATCAACATCCACATCACCATTTTCCAGTGTGGGAATTTCCTTTACCGAATAACCACACATGGTGGCGGTTGCCGGATTAGTACCGTGTGCCGCATTTGGTACCAGTATTTCTT
>JACPVK010000394.1 GCA_016191795.1 Gammaproteobacteria bacterium | reverse complement strand
TTCGCACCTCCAGCAGCAATACCAGTTACGGCACGCTGGATGAAGCGGATAATACGGCGGTTACAAAAGCCGGGGCCGATCCCGGTGTTACCCAAGTTCCCACCGTGCATGAATTCGGTCACTTCATTGGACTCGACCATCCCGGCGAAGGCCTGGAAGGCGGCTGGTTCAGCGACTCGCAGCTCAGTCCCGGCGCCGACGAATACAGCCACACCGGCACCGACGTAGAAGGCCGCACCGTGCACGGCCCATCGGATTTATTGGGCAGCGGTATGGGCATGCGGCCGTTTTATTACGATGCCTGGGCGACAGCGCTGGATGAACACGTGGCAGATTTGCGGCGTGCACAGCAGTGGCAGGAATTAATGCGCGATCTTTTTGGCGAACCCGAATTGGGCGATTTTCCGGTGCCCACCGGTGATTCTGGCCATACATAAACAGCCATGACGTTATTTTTTATTTTGTTTGTCCTGCCATTGCTGCAAGGCATCACCATAGAGTTTGTATTCATCCGCGCCGACTTCGCCAAAGAAAAATTCAAAGTAGGCCTGCCGGAAATTAATGTTGCCGCGAATGGCATCGTATAGTTCCTGCTCATCCATCGGACTGTTCATGGCATGAGGCGGAATAATGCCATTACCTTTACTACCCATTATGTCTCGCCAGCCGGCAAAATTTGGCTGAATGACGTTCACCGAATTCAGGATGGTTAAGGCATCCGGATCATTGGCCATGGAAGCCACTAACCAGGGTGGCACAGTTTGCCCGGGCACATCCCAATTCAAAAATTTCGGTCTTGCGCCCCGTC
Organism: Gammaproteobacteria bacterium; assembly: GCA_016191795.1. Classification (GTDB taxonomy): domain Bacteria; phylum Pseudomonadota; class Gammaproteobacteria; order SZUA-229; family SZUA-229; genus JACPVK01. The sequence goes on along the minus strand of JACPVK010000394.1, from coordinate 9,795 downwards.
TGCTCTCTTCCTGGCCTGCCAGATACATACGATCAACAGGCGCCATCCAGGCTTCACTCAAGGGATCGAATTGTGCATCGTAATCGGCAATGGCTTTTTGGGTATGACAATCCATACAACCACCATGAATTTCGTCACCGATCATGGCTTCGGCGTACATACGGTAACCCGGTGAGTTGTATACATTTCGCCGGCGATACATATCAAACATATTATGCGGCCCGCGACTTTCGGGCCCATGCACCAGTTGCAATGCCAGGGCCAGTTCCTGTTCCGCCAACACCTGGTTTTGAATTGAGGCCGGTGTTTGGGCATTAATATTATTTTCAAATTCTTTTAACGGCACTTGTTCCATGACCATTTCTTCGTAGTCGGGAATAATGGAACTCATAATAAATCCCACCAGAGCGCCTACCAGAACGCCCACTACAAAACCGATCACGGTGCCAACACCGGGAAAAATCGCCGTGCCGATGGCAGTTCCCGCCCAGGCACCGGCAGTGGCGCCGGCCAGTGCAGACGTGCCACCGATGACAAAAGCGCGCCCCATACGGTAAGCCACTTCCGGCCCGCTGTTGTCACGGTTATCGGTTGCCATGTCGCCCGCTGCAAACGCTCCATCGACGAAACCACCGGGAATAAATCGCGCACCCAGACGCATGCCGATCGCCCGGGTGCTGCTCGCTGCCAATCCACGTTCGAGTGCATAGCGGCTGGTGCGTGAAGCAGCCAGCGTTTCCAGACTGGAAGTCGCACCGCCGCGCAAGCCTTCGCGACCACCCACCCAGGCCAGACGTTGCAGCGCATCCGGATTCGCCTGATCGTCTGTCAACATACTGTAACCTTCACGCCCCACACCCATTAATGAACCAAACAACGCACCCTTGCCACCGTAACTGCGCATGGCATGAAAATCACCGCGCCAGCCTCCGCCTTTGCTAAGTGAATACATATATTCCGGACTGTTCGCAGCGCGAACATCGGCGGGCGTCATTCGGTTGGGAATAGCATTGCGTGCATTGGCAAAGGTTGTTTGCACGGCATGCGTGTGTTCCGGATTCGCCTGAATCTTCGACGCTGCCGCCTGCGCCGCCGTATTGATAGCTGCCTGATGCTGGGCAGCTGTTAATACATTTGTTTTCAGCGCATTATTCAGTTGATCAATGCTGGTAAAAGAACTGCCATCGGGGAGCGTGTAGGGACGATCCTGTAATATGCCGTCATAAATCAGTTTCAGTGCCGGCCGGTCATGATTAATATCTTTTGCGGCTTTACCCGTTGGCGTGGTTTCCCGTGCAAAAGGATTCGCCACAAACTGGCGAAAGCCGGCCACATCGTCAGCATTAATCACCAGACTCAATTGATCACGTACTTGCGCAGCTGTGCGGCCATTCGCCGAGTTATTCATATAATGTGTAAACCCGCGATACCCCGGCTGGGTATTCATCATCTGGGCATAACCGTCCATGTAGGTTTTATAACGTTCGAAAGGATTGGCGCTGGTGGAACGCGTGGTCTTGACCGATTTTTCCGGCATGGCGTCGCCGAACAATGACTGATAATCCACCACCGGATAATTCCCCACTTCCACACCGCGTGTGGGATGCGTCCAGGGTTTGGCGTTATAGTCGCTGACACCAAAACCGTATAACGAATCCGCACTGGTGCCAAAATACACTTCGCCAATTTGTCCCTGACGATCATTCGCGTTGCGCAAAGAAAACGGTTGCTGCAAAAGATTCGCGCGAATATTGCTCATGGCCACAGCGCCGGAAAGTCCGTAGTTGGGATCGAGCCCGGCATCGGCATAGCCGTAATCCGGTGGCGACATCGACTGCAGGTATTCAGCCACACTGACAGTGGGCACACCCTGGCCGGCTATCGAGCCGCGAAACTGGCTGTTGGTCATAATCGGGCTGGCGGAAATATCCGTCGCCAGGCCATTAACCAGTTCATTATTTTCCACCTGCACAACATCACTGGCGCCGTTTTGACCCGGTATGGTTTGCACCAGTGTTTCGCATTGTCGCTGGTCGATTGTCTCCAGCCATAAATGCCCTAGACCCACGCGCCGCTTGCGCTCCTCTTCCAGGCGGTCTTTGCGAATTAGATAGGCATCGTAATCCAGCGCCACCATGCCGCTTGCAGCCAGCCAGTCCTCGGTTTCATAAATGGCAGTGACCAGTTCATCATTGGTTAAAACCTGAACTTCTTCGGCATACGGATCAAAAGACCAATCGCTGCTACTGGCCATCGAAGAAGATGAATATTGCTGGGTAAGGTTATCTACCGAACTGAAAGGTGCCGGATTTATAAACGGATTGCTGCGGTTGGCAGGTGTAAAATCTGACGTTTGTTTTTCTGCTGATGTTTTGACTGGCTCACCCACGATAGCAATCCTTACATTGTGAAAGAGTTAAATACAAACAGTGCGGTGCATTTCAAATTTCATTCCCGTGTACTGTGCTTTTTTACTCGATACCGCCGTTAAAAAATTAGCACCCCGACGAACTTTCCATCCGGCTTCGGATGAGGACCGTTTCATCGTCGGTATGCCGTCTCGAAAGATGGATGTCTTGTTAACGGTTGTGCGCCAAAATTCCATTATCGAGACACCCATTCTTATTCCCTGATCCCTTATGGGATCCCTTATCGAGACACCACCCCAATCCTTAGCGTCTGCGCCCCTCTGCACCCATAAGAGTACTGACAAGATATTCAGACTCGAGGTCGCCGACGGTTGGCGTGTAGTCTTCTGAAGAGGATATAAACATAGGGTTTGTGGTGGGCAGGCCAAATAAGCTTTCGACGCCCGCCACACTTGCTGCTTCGGAGTCTAATGGTGTATCCAGGCGAGCACGACGTTCGCGCATTTCTTCAACACGTCGTTCAAGTTCGGCGACCCGACGCTCTAATTCTTCAACACGTAAACGAATTCTTTCCTGCTCCTGCCAATAGTCGGCTCCACCAGGAATAAGCTTATTACCCAGCCAACCTACCAACGCACCTGCCGCAAAACCGACGACAAATCCAACGGGGCCGCCGATTGCCGTGCCGATAGCAGCGCCAGCCCAAGCCGATCCCGCACCGATTACCGCCGCTCGCCCAGTGCGGACAATAACTTCTTCGGTGGAGTTATCTCTGTCGTCCGTTGCCATATCAAAAATTTCTACAGCGCTGTCAACAACTCCGGGTACGGCGCGGGCACCGATACGCATCGCCAATGCTCGCGGAGCGGTTGCACTTAAGCCCTCACGCGCCATGGCCAGCCCCGCCCGGGAACGCAGGTAAGACTCGCCAAACTCCGATGTCGCACCTGCTACACCCTGAACCACCCCGGTTTCAATTAAATGTGCTCTATAGCGGGGATCGGATAAATCGGCGGCGTCGTTGAAAATCAGATCTCCAGCCAGAGAAAATCCAGCCCGCGCGGCGCCGCCATAGCCCGCATTTCTCATAGCAACGGATGCGCTTTCTGCGCGACCGGAAGTAAATGTGTAAGGTGCGTCGGGATTGGTAATTTGTTGACGCATACGCATCTCTTCAACGGTTTGCAGCGTATTTACATCCAATGCGGCGCGTAAATCACCACTGTCCGTGGTCCCAAGCGAACTGCGAAAGCCTTCGTACCAACTAATTGCGCCGGTATGCATACCAGGGATAGCAACAACTCGGGCAGCCGCATGAACCCCCAGGGTGCGAATGTGGGTATCGAATTCCGTAGCGGTAATGCGACCAGAATCGCGGGCGGCATACAATTCTGCGCCATTGGTGATGGGTGCTCCGCCATCGGTAACGGCTATGGGAGTATCAAATCTTGTCATGGAATAGATCTGGCGCAGGGGCGCCAGACTGTAATTTGGATTAACTGAAAGAGCGCCCGTGTTGGTGAGGTCAAATCCGGTTGGATCCATGAGCAGGGCGCGATAATCCGCAACGTGGTTTTCTGGTATAGCTAAACCCATAGCATCGCTCACATCAGCAAGAGGGACACCTGGGCGGTACGTGGATGCAAAGCTTTGAAATTTAGTGGCGCTGGTATCTAGGATATCGGCATGTCCAGCGAGGTAAGTGGCAAAGCGGGTACGTGCACTGGGGCTGCTAAAAGAGGCTGTGCCAGGGCGAGTTACCTTTAACGACAAGTCATCGAAGGGTGAACCGTAAAGCACCCGAATATCGGCTACGGGTTCTGCGCCGCGCAGAGGTCGAAAGGGCCGCAGGAAATCCCCGGACCATGCGCGACCGGCGCTGTTGTAATTGCGCCCGATATAATTATCCCAACCGGCGGATAGGCCAAAGGCTTCGCCGATGTCACCCGCGCGAACATTGGCATTACCGTAGGGTAGGGTTTGTGCCAAAAGCGAGGCACGGGTATCCAGCAGGGGAATACCACCGACATAACCACGCAATGGATCTGGATTGAGGAAATCATCGTCAAAAACTGAGGGCTCAAAAAATTCACTGCCGGAGTCAGCGGCGAACCCGCCAGAACCAGCGCTCATGGTTTCATAGGTTTCTTGCAAGCGCTGCAGATATTCTTCTTCTGTGTAGATTGGAATACCCATGCCGCCCATATGATCCTGAAATTGGCGCACGGTCATAATAGGACCAGGAAATGATTGGTCTGGAACACCCAATGCGATTTCCGGGTAAACGGAAATAATGGCGGTTAAGTCACCACCCGGTTGCAGCATGTAAAAGGTGTCGGGTGTTTCGCGCGTGGCCGTGGTTAACCACAAGTGGCCGTTCTGTACCCGTACAGTACGTTCGGTTTTTAATTTGCTGCGCAAAGAGACATATTCCGCTCTATCTATATGACTGCTATCTGCGTTACTGCTGAACCATTCGTCAACACGCAAAGACTCGGTATTAAGTTCGTCGTTGCGCATACCAGCCACATCAATAGCATCGGCATCAAAGGATGGGCGCTCAGCTTCGCATACACCAGGTTCTTCAGCGTAGCTTGCCAGGGCGTCCGGGTCGGCGGTGGATTCCAGAGGTTCACAACTTGCTGTATCAGTGGTAGAAGCGCCTGAAGTTAAGCTACTAGATTCTGATGATAATGCGCCGGATGTTCGAGTATCGACGCTGCTGGCACTGGAATCTGAACTAAAGCTGGCGCTCGAATCTGAACTTGACGACAGAATTGTATCCGTACTGCAAACATCATCTTCTTCTCCAAAAAAGCGAATAGTTTGCGGGTCGGCTTTGCGCCTAGGTTCGGCATAGGGTTGCGATGCATTTCTTTCAAAAACATCGCCCGCTTTGCTCCTGCGAATAGGCTGATTAAAATTTGTTTCACCGCCATTTACCTGTTCCGCGTGGCGCATCTCGTGCCGCAATACTTTTTGCCGTTTTATCGGGCCGAGATTGTTCGCCAGCAATATATCCTGCCCTAGCGCTGCGCCTAATTTATTGTTTGACGAAAGAATCGTTTGCGCAACAGAGTTTTCATGGATACGGGGTATACCTGATTTGAATGTTGCCGGAGGGTGTTGCGAAGCTGGTGCCTGTTGTGAATGTAAAGAATCATTGGAACGAGTGGTTACGTTACCAGACATTAAATGTTGAATAGCTTGATTGCCCAAACTCTGATGTGCAGATTCGTGTCGAATCGCGGAATGGTTAGTTGACGCATTTCTACCAGCGGTAAGAAATTTTGAAGTATGATTTTTTTGAGGTTTTATAGCAGCCATATCTTATTACCTGCCATCGTCTCTTTAGACGGGCGTCTTGTTAAGGTGCGGTATGAGGCGCAAAAGCAATATGATTATTTAGGGTAAACGCTTTGGCCTTGATATCTCGTGTCGCCTGTGCAGCTTTTGCACTTGTATGTAAACGCACATGATTCAAAGACCGGCCCAGGCGAGATTCAAAAAACTGTTGCGTAGAATCATCCAGCCGGCTACCACCATTTTGCAGTGATAAGGGACTTGTTTTATTACCGTCACCCGAAGCCGAACCACCATCAGACTTGGGCTGAATCAATTCAGGTTCGAAGCTGGCAGTTGATCTTTCATCTTCCCGGGAACTATTCAGGCACTGGATATAATTTGAGCTGATAGAATTAACAGAGATTGGTTGATGCTGTTGCGTAGGATTTTTTACCAACCGATTGGCAACACTATCGGCTTCTTTTTCGTATGGATCATTGGGTTGACTGACAGCAAGCTTTGGCTGCAATAAATATTGAAAATCAAGATTCCCCTTAGCCTGTTGAATTGTTCGGAGGTTAGACTGGCTCGAATGCGCAGCGCTCTGGTCCTTATAAAATGAACCATCTGTTTTCGCATCATGATTAGTGATTTTTTTCATACTTATATGATTTCGCCATGTATAAAATAAATAACCAGTGCTAGCGAATACTTTAGTTCGATAATTCGTTGCCAAATGATCATTAACATTCTGCACCAACACTACCGTAGCCTCAGAAATCGCTTCCGTAAAGCATTTCATACTCTTGCTATCAGCGTATCCATACATCAATCTACGCAATCTCACCTTCATCGAAATAGACAGGATTAGGTGGAGGTGCGGAAAATGTCGATACGATAATGTCACCCTGTAAGCAGCAGGAAGGGTCACTATTAGTTGATTCTATAACGAGGTAATAGTTACCAGGCTCGAGCCACCGCCAGCCAATTCTATCGCCAACGCCTACTGTTAGTTCCTGAGCATCTATATCATCGTCAAACCAATTATTAACTTCCCTTACCAAAGTAATTTTGTACTGTGTTGCAGGACAACGCTCTGCACTTAACTCCTCATCACCCGCTTGATTAAACCAGCTCGCATCTATGCGCACCGTTAGTCCTCCGTCATTAATACGGAAAGTACGTGAAGTTAATTCTTCGTAACATATCTTGATTGTGCTCTGAAAATTAAAGTCTGATGTAGGCGGTCTTGTATTTTCAGATTCCGCTTGCATAGATGGCGCTAAAAATTCATCACCACTCGATTGCATCTCGCTTGAATTAGCAGATTCAGAAGAACCAGAAAAACCTGGCACAAAAGTACCTGTACTATTTGGTGTGCACATAGGTATAGCCGGACAATCAGGTGGCGTGCGATTCAGTGTAAAGATCCCTCCGCCCAAACGTGGTCCTTCCGTGTTTGTAGCCGTATTATAACTGCCATAGTTCACAGTGATTGATTGCGCGAAATAATCAAGACCGGGCACATAGGAATCAACCTGGGCTTCATACCATAATACTTCGCGATTACCCCAGACACGCGCAATCGCCGGAGCTTCAGCACCAGTGCGCATTCTGCCGTTCAGGCTCTTGTCCGATATAATCAGATTGCTTGGCGTATCACCCGGTCCGTGTAGATTAAATGGCCCTGAACTGCTGGTTCGGCCATGTAATAAATGCGCACGCACCCAGTAGCCTGCTTCTCCAGCTGCATTAATACAATCAAATTGATCACGATAAATACTTCCATTCGGTTCGCTGCCGTGCGTATTGCCTTCACATTTTGAAAGTGGACTGGCCTTTACTCGCAGGCCTTGCCCTAACGGACCAGGTGAAAAACTTACATGAGTAAGAGGGAGGTCACGCGAACCGCAATTCGGATCATTTTGCTCTTCATCATCAGGTTGCGGTTGCGGTACAGGTTGCGGTTGCGGTACAGGTTGCGGCAGTGGATATGGCATCGGACCTGGCATCGGACCTGGCATCGGACCCGGCATCGGACCCGGCATTGGACCCGGCATTGGACCCGGCATTGGACCCGGCATTGGACCCGGCATCGGACCCGGCATTGGTGCCGGCATCGGACGTGGCATTGGTATAGGTCGCGGCATTGGTGCCGGCATCGGACGTGGCATTGGTATAGGTCGCGGCATTGGTCGCGGCATTGGCATGGGACCTCTAAGACTGGGACCAATGCGAGGAGCTATACGAGGAGCCCAGGCTTGCCGTCGAATACCGGAATGCCCTTGAACTACATGCGCCAACTCATGCGCTATTAGCTGTCGACCACTTTCAGTTGATGAACTGCATTCACCTTTAGCAAAAGCAATATGCTCTCCGATACTAAATGCACGTGCGTTTAACTGATCTGCAGTAGCAGCTGCCTGAGGATTATCGTAAAAACGTACCTCTGATAAATCAGTGTTAAAACCAGATTCAAAGAACGTCCTTTCGCTAGAATTCATAGTGCGTGAATAACCCAGTGAAAGACTGTTGATATGTGCTGGAGCATCTGTCGCGACTGGTTTACGTCGAATCTTACTGGGAGTAGCAGCCTGACACTGTGGACAGGGCACTTCATCAGATGCGCAAGCACATGTTGCAGATTGTCCTTGCATCACGGCATCAGCCATTTTGTCGGCTTGTAGTTCGACCGGATCGTTTAACCCTCCAACTGACAACATAGGACGAAGGTCACCACTACTATATAAAGCCTGTAAAGCAAGATTACCTGCCTGATTCAGTGAGTGTTGATATCCGCCAGAATTTTTCCTAGACCGTTCTTCTGAACACTGTCCAAGTTGTACAGGCTTAGAGTGAGATCTGGTTGAAGTCATAGCATTAATAAAAATACGTATTAGTAGATATCAATAAACTCAATCTAACGAATACTTTCGCCAGACATTTCCGTTTCTGCATGATCAATAACATTCTGCACCGCCACCACCGCCGCTTCGGCAATGGCTTCGGCAAAACTTCGCATGCTTTCTGCATCGGCATCTTTATACATTGCCGTTAGTGCTTTGAGCACCGCATCGGTGGCTTCGGTTTTTACCGTATTAATATTGATAGCCATGCTGATTCTCCTTAAGCGCCGGTGTTATCCACCAGGCTGAAATAATGTTTGAATTCAATAGCGGATGGTACTTTGCCCTGCTTCATCATTTGCCGTGCAGCGGCACGCACCAGCAGGCCCATGTCGATGATTTTGTTTTCACTTGCGGCCGCCATGAGTGCTGCATCGAGCACCATGTTTTTGATGTCACCGCCGGTGTTTTCCAGTTGCCGCGCCAGAAAATTAAAATCCACATCGGCGGCCAGCGGCACCGCATCACCAAACATGCCGCGCCAGAGTTTTTCGCGGTGCGCGATATCAGGACGCGGAAATTCCACAATGAACTGCATGCGCCGGGTGAACGCCTGGTCGATGCTTTTTGCCAGGTTGGTTGTCAGAATCACAATACCATCGTGGTTTTCTATTTTTTGTAACAGGTAGGCGACTTCGATATTGGCGTAGCGATCGTGCGCGTCTTTCACTTCCGAGCGCTTGCCAAATAAGGCATCGGCTTCGTCAAAAAACAAAATGCAATTGGCCTTGCGTGCGGCGTCAAAAATTTTATCAAGATTTTTTTCAGTTTCACCAATGTATTTGGAAACAATGCCGGACAACTCGATGCGGTATAAATCCAGGCCGATTTCGTTGGCGATAACACTGGCGGTCATGGTTTTGCCGGTGCCACTGGCGCCGGCAAACAACGACACGATGCCACTGGCACCACCCATGCGGCGTTGTAAATCCCATTGTTCGAACACCAGGCGCCGCGATTTAATGGCGGAAATAATTTCTTTTATGCGCGCCAGAATGACATTGGGTAACACCAGATCAGCCAATTGATAGTCTTTGCTAACGCGATCAGCCAGTTCACCCATATCGCCATAGGATTGTTGCCTGGCAACCGTAAATAACTGCTCCCGGGAAATCATCCGCCGATCTTCGGCCAGTGCATAACGAAACTTCAATTCATCGCAGGCCGCACGCACCTGCTGATAACCCAGCTGAAAATAATCGGCAACCGCCGCTACATCATCCACATCCGCTGCA
>JACPVK010000393.1 GCA_016191795.1 Gammaproteobacteria bacterium | reverse complement strand
ATTGAGAAAGGTTGCCAGTGTGACATCGTTGATTTTTTTCAGGGCAGGGTCTTCGTCTTTTTTTAGCCAGTCGCTTATTTGTTCGCGCGTGACTTCATAGTCAGCCAGACTGAAAATGGCCATCATTTTTGAATCGCTCAGGTCAAAGGTGTAGCGAATACGGCGTATGATATCGTTGTTATCCACAAATAATCCCGGCTAGTATCTGGTAAGTTATTCTGGACCCTTGAGATCCAGAATTGAATGATATGATTCATTTTGTTAAAAGTCATCTTCTCTTGCAGGTGATGATTTGATCAGGCTTGCAAGCGACCTGAAGCTGCGTTTAAGGCTTATTAATCAGGTTTTAAACCGGCCTACAATTGTCTGTAGCTGGGTAGCCAGTTTAGCCAGTTCATGACTGGCGCTGTCTATTTGTGTGGAAGCCTGTGTCACCTGGTCAGCAACGGTATTGATATTAACAACATTTCGATTAATTTCTTCGGCAACGGCACTTTGCTGCTCGGCTGCACTGGCTATTTGCGTGTTCATATCGGTAATTCGGGTAACAGCCGATGTTATAGTGCCAAGTGAAGTGCCGGCACTCTGCGCATGTTCAACACTGCTGGATGCCTGGCTCCGGCCCTGTTGCATCACTTTAACCGCTTCACGCGTGCCGTTTTGCAAACGTTCGATCATGCCCTGAATTTCCTGTGTTGATTTTTGTGTGCGTGAAGCCAGTGTCCGAACTTCATCTGCCACCACGGCAAATCCACGGCCTTGTTCTCCGGCACGTGCCGCTTCAATGGCGGCATTCAGCGCTAGCAAATTGGTTTGTTCGGCAATGCCACGTATGACGTCCAGGACCTGGCCGATACTTTCACTGTCAGATTCAAGCTTGTTAATCACATTCGCAGCACCTTCAACTTCCCTGGCGAGCGATTTAATGGACGTTGCTGTTTTTTGCACAATATCCTGTCCCCGGTTTGCTTCTGTATCGGCCTGTCTTGCTGCCGTGGCAGCTTCCGATGCGTTACGAGCAACTTCCTGAACTGTCGCTGTCATTTCGTTCATGGAGGTGGCAACCTGATCAATTTCATTTCGCTGGTGCGAAATATTGGAATTGGATTCAGAAGTAATAGCCGACATTTGTGCCGCTGCCGACGACAATTGCGATGTGGAATTGGCGACATCCATTACAAGTGATCGCACTTTGTCTGCAAATAGATTAAATGCGGCGCCCAGTTTGGCTACTTCCGTATTACCGCTATCCTCGAGCCTGAGGGTCAGATCACCATCGCCTTTTGCTATATTATTCATGGCATCAACGGCTTTTCCGATTGGTCTGGCAATGGCTCGTGCTATCAGAATTGCGATGACAATACCAACTATCAGCAAGGCTACAGTGATTAATAAATTAGACAGGATGGATTCTTCCAGGATAGTGGCATAAACACTACGGTCCATGACAATTTCCAGTACACCAACCGGCTGGCCGCTATAATCATTAATAATGTCTGCAAATATGGATACCGGTTTATCCTGGTAAATTCCTTTGATAGTCAGGCGATTTCCCGAGTAGGCGGCTTCGAGTTGATCTTTTGACAACAGGGTTTCGCCTTCCAGTGTCGAGGCAAATGTTTTGAACTCATTGTTATTATAAAGATGTAAAGCAAGGTCCACAGAATAATGTTTTTTAAAATTCTCAAAAAACGGTTTGCCAAATGACATGCCAAATTCAACCGAACCTATATGTTGTCTGGCATGATAAACCGGGACCATGCCGCGCACGCCGAAGCCGGCTACGCCGCTTTCAAGACCGCCAATTGGCTGGAGTTTGGCGTTGGTTTCAACAATGGTTTTGCGGAATGACGACAGGTCATCTCCAAATTCCCTGGGTTTGTGTACACGCAAGAATGATGTGGCGGGCGGGGTATGAAACTGAAACTGCGAAACACCATAGTTTTTCTTTAATACTTCAAATGACAACTGCAGTTGTGCATACAGTTTGTCGCGTTCACCATTTGCCATGTCTTCCTGCACGGCAGGGAGATTGGCAACCATGGCACTTAATAGTTCCGCGTTACGGCTTTCCATTTGAATGGAGGTTTTGACGTTTTCAAATAACCCGTTGATTTCACGCTGTTCAGCGGTACTGATGATTTTTCCCATGCTGCTGATGGAGATTGCCAGTATAGTGCCTGCAGCCAGTATTAATACCAGGAAAAAAGACAAAGTGATGCGCATTTTGATGGAAAGTGAGCTAATCATGGCGATTTTCTCCGGGTCATTTGATTGAGGTATATAAATCCCTTAACACTATAGTCGTACCAGGGTGAAGTTTCTATTATTTGCCCTGACGTTCCCCAGGCTGATTTACGAGAGACGCTACGTTATCAATGCTACGTAATGCCGCCAGGCAGGATGCACATAAGCATGCGTCATATAACGAATGGATATAATCCCGGTGGGCATCTGTCAGCAATACCTGGTTGCATTGGCAGAGTTCTATCGAGCCGCTTTTGCATTCAAAGGTTGAATGACAGCGCGGACATTGTTTTTGTTCATGTGATGCCATATTTTTCCATTAAATTGCAGGATGCTGACCAGGAATAAGCTAGTTATACAGCTCAACTCTGGTCCATGCTTTTCCAGTGTCGGATGCTCAATGGCTTGAGAAATTTCGCGAATTGTTCCGGATCCAGGTTGTTGCAGACGCAATGGCATTTTATTGTTTCCAGCAAGCCACCGGTTAAGGCCTCTCTGTTATAGTCGGTTCCACGAATGTACAGAATTTCAATGGCATCGGCTATTTCCTGAAATTCACTAACATCATTGTTTTTGTAGAGTTGAATTAAATGTCTGGCAAATTCTCCGAGCACGACATGAACCAGCCTGGTGTTGGTTCTGCGAATAAATCTTTTCATTGGTCTTGTGAATGAGGGGCAGGCTCTT
>JACPVK010000442.1 GCA_016191795.1 Gammaproteobacteria bacterium | reverse complement strand
CTCGCCAGCATCACCGTCACCATGCCGCTGATGCCCACCAATACCACCAGCACGGCAATCACACGCAAGACCTGTTGCGCAATGGCGAGTGTGTCCCACAAGGATTGCAAGGCCACACCGGGCATGATCGCCAGCAAAGGTTCGCCGGCATATTCGTTAATCGCCCGTTGCACGCGAAAAGTGGCGAGTTTTGAATTCAATCCCACCAGCACAGCGGTGATGTTTGCCGGATGCGAATTTTCGTCATGCATATCGTGTGCATCCGCCCTGTGCGTCTCGCCGATTGCGGGAGCCGCGCCGCTATCCCAGCCTTCATGCATGGCGTCGAGTCCCGCCAGCGTAATGTGCACGGTGCGATCAACCGGCGTTCCGGTTTTGCGCAAAATACCGGCAATACGAAATGGTTTGTCGGCATGCTGCGCAAAACTCACTTCACCTGTGCCATGCGCCAGAATAATGTCCTGCCCAATTTGATAATTCAGCTCCTGCGCTACATCGGCACCGATGACGGCATCATATTTATCAGCGAATATTTTCCCCTGCGCAAGCTGCAAATGCTGATCGCGCGCATAGCGATAATGCACGAAATAATTTTCGTTGGTGGCGAGCACGCGAAAGCCACGATGCGAATCGCCCAGTGAGAGTGGCACGGCCCACGCCACGTGCTTGTCTGCTGCAATATGCTCATAACTTTGCCAGGAAATATTGTTGGTGGCATCGCCCATGCGAAACACGGAATACAACAACAACTGCACCGTGCCACTGCGTGCGCCCACAATCAAATCCGTACCGGAAAGTGTGTTGGTAAAACTTTCCTGCGCCTGACTGCGCAAACGCTCCACGGCCAGCAACAGCATAATGCTGAGCGCAATGGAAAATAGAGTGAGCAACACGGTGAAGCGGCGATTCAGAATACTCTTGCAGGCGAGCATCAGCATGGACATGATCAGGCCTCCTGCGGCTGCGCGGTGGCTGCGCGATTGATTTCATCGAGATGCACACTGCGATCAAACATTTTTTCCAGCGCCGCATCGTGGCTGACAAACACCAGCGTCGCCTGTTGCGCCGCGCATTCATTGAGCAACAGTTTCAAAAATCCGGCACGGCGATCGGCATCCAGCGCCGAGGTTGGTTCATCCGCAATCACCAGTTCCGGATTACCAATCAGCGCACGTGCCGCCGCCACCCGTTGCTGCTGGCCCACACTCAATTCGGTAACCGGACGTTGCATCAAGCTGGCGCTCAAATCCAGATGTTCGAGCAGGCGCACCGCTTCATCGTGCAAAGTCGCACCCTTGCTGCGCACCGACTCGCGGCGATTGGCGGAAAAATGACAGGGCAGCAACACATTGTCGATCACGGACAAATACGGCAGCAGATTGAACATCTGAAAAATAAAACCGATATGCCGGGCGCGAAACGCGTCCCGTTCGCCCGCACTCAGGCGATCAAGTTGTTGCCCCAGCACGCGCAACTCGCCAGCCTGCGGCAGCATGACACCACCGATCAGGCTCAGCAGCGTGCTCTTGCCACTGCCGCTGGCTCCCTTGATAAACAGCCGCTCACCACGGCGTACCTCCAGTTGCGGCAATTCCAGAACCAGTGGCATTTTGGGCCGCCAGCGAAACTGCACGTTTCTCAAATCAATGGCCATTTCCGGCGGGATCATCTCTGGGCTCTGTGTTGGCTGTGTCATGTGCGGCGCATTGTATGGGGCATAAAAAAATAAATCATCCGCCATCACCAACCAGGCCGGGCGGGATGGCATTATGCCGCACATCCTGATACTTTTATCGCCCCGCAAATCACAGTTCGCATCATGTCCGAAACCCAAAAAATACTTGTAACCAGCGCCCTGCCCTACGCCAACGGCCCGATCCATCTTGGCCATCTGGTGGAATACATCCAGACTGACATCTGGGTGCGCTTCCAGAAAATGCGCGGCCACACCTGCCATTATGTCTGCGCCGACGATGCCCACGGCACGCCGATCATGCTGCGTGCCCGTCAGGAAGGGATCGAACCACAGCAACTGATTGACCGCATCAACGGCGAACACCGCGCCGACTTTGCCGAATTTTTAATCGGCTTCGACAATTACTACAGCACCCATTCCGACGAAAACCGCGAACTCGCCAGCGGCATTTACCAAAAGCTGAAAGCGGCCGGCCACATTGCCGTGCGCACCGTGCGCCAGCTGTACGATCCGCAAGCCGAAATGTTTTTGCCTGACCGTTTCATCAAGGGCGAATGCCCCAAATGCGGCACCGCCGATCAATACGGCGACAACTGCGAAGCCTGCGGTGCCACCTATTCACCCACCGAACTGAAAAATCCGCGCTCGGCGGTGAGTGGCGCCACGCCAATTGAAAAAGATTCCGAACAATATTTTTTCAAACTCGCAGACTTCCAGAAATTTCTCGAACAATGGCTGGATGCCGGCCACACCCAGAGCGAAATCGCCAACAAACAAAAAGAATGGTTTGCCGATGGCCTGCAGGACTGGGATATTTCCCGCAATGCGCCTTACTGGGGTTTCGAGATTCCCGACGCACCCGGAAAATATTTTTATGTATGGCTGGATGCACCGATTGGTTACATGGCAAGTTTCAAAAACCTGTGCAGCAAATCTGGTTTGAACTTTGATGAATACTGGAACGCCGATTCCAAAACAAGATTAGTGCATTTCATCGGCAAGGACATTGCACGCTTCCACACTTTATTCTGGCCGGCGGTATTACACGGCGCAGGCTATCGCACGCCATCATCGGTGTATTGCCACGGGTTTTTAACCGTCAACGGCCAGAAAATGTCCAAGTCACGCGGCACATTTATTATGGCGCGTACTTATCTTGATTATTTAAAACCGGAATACCTGCGTTATTACTACGCGGCAAAACTATCCGGCGGTGTAGATGATATCGATTTAAATCTGGAAGATTTCCAGATGCGAGTAAATGCGGACCTGGTTGGCAAGGTGGTCAATATCGCCTCACGTTGCGCCGGCTTTATTCACAAAAATTTCGGCGGCAAATTGTCCTCAACTTTACCTGAACCCTTGCTGTATGAAGACTTCAGCAAAGTCACCGAAGCCATCGCCAGCCTGTATGAAGGTCGCGAATACAGCAAAGCCATAAAAGAAATCATGGCACTGGCCGATCGTGCCAATCAGTACATTGACGAACACAAACCCTGGAGCATAATAAAAGAAGCCGGCCAGGAAAAAACCGGGCAGGACATTTGTTCACAAGGCATCAACATGTTCCGTGCACTGGTGATTTATCTCAAACCGGTATTGCCGGAACTGGCCGCCAACGCTGAAGAATTTTTAAATGCGGGTGAATTGAACTGGCATAGCGTGAGCCAGCCCTTGCTGGATAAAACCATTAACCCGTTCAAACCGTTGATGACCCGAATAGAAAAAGAACAGGTTGATAAAATGATCGAGGATTCCAGACAAACCATGGCCGGCGCACCAGCCACCCCCTCTGCCGCAAAATCCAGCGCCGAACCGGTTGCCGCCATGATTGATTACGAAGACTTCGCCAAAGTTGATTTGCGCATCGCGAAAATCATTAAAGCCGCACACGTTGAAGGCGCCGATAAATTATTACAACTTACGCTGGACATAGGTGGCGAACAACGCAATGTATTTGCCGGCATTAAATCCGCGTACAAGCCGGAAGATCTGGAAGGACGGTTAACGGTGATGGTTGCTAACTTGAAACCTCGCAAAATGAAATTTGGCATGAGTGAGGGCATGGTGCTGGCCGCCGGGCCGGGCGGTAAAGATTTATGGATTTTGAATCCGGATGATGGCGCACAGCCCGGAATGAAAGTTAAGTAACAGATGATCTGGAGACTGCCGGTTTGCGCGTAACCATGGCAAGCTTGCACTCCTGGGCACAACATGTTTTTATAACAGCACCCCTATCTCTGACTCGGCTGTCAACGCAAGGACTTAACAGAATGAATCAGGCGCATCGACAGTCCGCTCTCGCAGCAACGCCCGGACTGCTGTGCTTAATAGCACCCGCAGTAGTGATGCTGCGGCACAATCAAGCCAGGCCGCCATGACGCCACTTACCCTGTTACCGCACAACATATATCGACGAATTATTTACCAGCTCAGCCTGGAAGACATCGAGATCCGCCGCAAAATCATACTGATTTACTTATTCAGCAGTATTGGCTTTGGCTTTCTGTTTGTATTCGGTATTTCCGCCTTACTTAATGATCGCAATACAATAGCCACCGCCACCTTAACTGCCTCTGCCGTCACGCTGATTAATTTTATTCTGTTGCTGGCCACTTCGAATCACGCAAGAGCCAGTTATGGCGTCTCCCTCATTATCATTTCTGTATCGCTGTTTCTGGTCATCAATGGCGGCGTAAGCAATACCGGGTTGTTGTGGACATATTCAGCCATACCTCTGGTTTTATTTTTGCACGGTCATACCCGTGGTACGGCACTGCTGGTTCTTTTCTTGCTGGCATCCGCGCTCATCATGTATATACCCAATGATATGTATGCTCATGCAAATTACCCGACCGCACTAAAAATACGCTACATCGCTTCCTACATTGCTCTATTGTTAATGACCCTGGTATATGAATATATTGCACACCAAACCTACGAGCGCTGGCGCAAGCTTAGCGACCTGTTTGCGGCACAGGCGCGGACTGACGTATTAACAGGAATTTCCAACCGCAGGGATATAGTCGAAAAAATTAATTACGAGAATGTACGCGCCAAAAGACGGGGCGAGCAATACAGCATATTGTTGATTGACATCGATCACTTCAAAAAAATTAACGACCAGTACGGCCATGATGCCGGCGATGTCACATTAATTACAGTCGCCAATACCATTAGCAACGCCCTCTTCCAGCGCGACCTGATAGGACGCTGGGGTGGCGAGGAATTTCTGGTGATACTTCCCGACACCAACCCCGATAATGCTGCACAGGCTGCTGATAAAATTCGCACCATTGTCAGTGAAACCGTTATTGAATATGCGGACCAACAGATTACCGCCACCATCAGCATTGGACTGGCAACATCCGACGAAAACTACACGCCGGATATTTATATAAAAGTGGCTGATAACTGTTTGTATAACGCCAAGGCCAGGGGCAGGAATCGGGTTTCGAGTATTTTTTTAGCGGATTGATGTTTGTTAGTGATGAGAGCGCAGGGAATTAGCGCAGCGTAATCTGACGCATGATCTTTTATCATGCATGACTCTGCCTCTCGACTTGAAATGATATTCTTGATTTGAAAAATGGGAAGAATCATCCATATCACATTCGGCGGATTACGCTTCGCTAATCCGCCCTACAATATCTCATGCGTAGCGTGGGGATAAGAACAAATTTAATACAAAGAACAAGATGCCGCATTAGGCATTGTCATTTTTATTTCTTGATTGAAAATTAGAAATATCAGCTTCTAGCTCAGATACCTGTTCTTGCTGTTCTTTTGGAACAGCGTCTTTATACTTTCGCAGCTCCTGCATATCTTTAGCAAGCTTTTCATGCAACATAGCCTGATTTGCAGAGTACTGCTTTTCCGACGATGCCGACTTAATCTGTCCAACCAACAATCTTATACCAACTATTACCATATTTATGGCAATCCAGGCTAAATATGCCATTAAACCATACACCATGTACTCAAGGAGATCTAACGACTTAAGAACGATTCCTGCAACTATAAAAACAAGAAGAAATTTAATTTTCTTTGCGGGGTCGTACATACAGTTAACCCATCACCTGCATCAACTCATCCCGATAATAAACCAGCAACACCACCCCAAACACAATGCGATACCAGGCAAACACAACAAAATTATGATTCGCTACAAATTTCAGCAAGGCACGAATCGCTACAAAGGCACTGATAAACGCCGTCACAAATCCGACGATGAAAGTTGGCACATGACTGGCCTGCAGCACATCCCAATACTTATAAACATCATAAAATGCGGCAGCAAACATAATCGGTATGGCGAGAAAAAATGAAAATTCCGTGGCTGTTTTGCGTGACATACCAAAGTAAACACCGCCAATAATGGTGGCGCCCGATCGTGATGTACCGGGCACCAGGGCAAGGCATTGCACCAGTCCAATCTTCAACGCATCAAACGCATTGATATCGTTTACATCGTTCATGCGTGGCGCATATTTTCTTTTTTCTACCCAGAAAATAATCAGGCCGCCCACAATAAACCCAATAGCAACCACCAGGGGCGTAAACAAATAACCTTTGATGGTCTTTATGAACAGAAAGCCCAGTAATGCCGCCGGGATCGTCGCAATGGCAAGATTGATAATAAATTTTTGCGCGGATTTGTCATGCGTCATACCCAGCGCCACCTCGGTTAGCCGGGCCCGGTATTCCCAGCACACGGCAAGTATGGCTCCTAGCTGAATCACCACTTCAAACACCTTGCCGGCATCATCATTAAAGCCCAGCAGGTCACCGGCAATAATCAAATGACCGGTACTGGAAATAGGCAGAAATTCGGTGATGCCTTCAACGATGCCGAGTATGAAGGCCTTGAGCAGGATAATCAGATCCATGAGTCACACTATATTTTTTAAAGTGGCGCGACCATATAGCAAAATATTCCGTGGGTAAAGCTAAAGCCCAGACGCGGAGACACAGAGGCACAGAGATTTTTCCTATATCAATCTCTGTGCCTCTGTGTCTCGGTGTCAAATGCTTTACCTGTTTGAATAACAGGGGGGCCTTACCCTTTTACCCTCCCACTGATACCATTACCAGCGCCGTTGTTATCCCCTCCCCCTGGCGAACTACACTAACGTTTCGTGGCTCCGGCTAATACTTACTATGACTGAATACGCTCTCATACTGATCAGCACCATCTGGGTGAATAACTTCCTGCTGGTTAAATTCCTCGGCCTGTGCCCGTTCATGGGCGTGTCGCGCAAACTTGAAACCGCGATTGGTATGGGTATGGCCACCACCTTCGTGCTCACCCTGTCAGCCATTTCCAGCTCGCTGGTCAATGACTGGATATTGCTGCCTCTGGGGCTGGAATATCTGCGCACCATTATGTTTATTCTGGTGATTGCGGTGGTGGTGCAGTTCACCGAAATGGTGGTGCACAAAACCAGCCCGCTGCTTTACAACCTGCTGGGTATATTTCTTCCCCTGATCACCACCAACTGCGCCGTACTGGGTGTGGCCTTGCTGAATGTGCAGGAAAAACACACTTTTCTGGAATCCGCTTTTTACGGTTTTGGTGCGGCCATCGGGTTTTCGCTGGTACTGGTATTGTTTGCCGGCATGCGTGAGCGTATTCGCGTGGCCGATGTGCCGGCCATCTTTCAGGGTAACTCGATTGCCCTGATTACCGCCGGCATCATGTCACTGGCGTTTCTTGGTTTTGCCGGACTGGTTAAATAATGTCGGTATTGATTGCTGTCATCACGCTCTCATCCATCGCCGGTCTATTCGGTCTGGTGCTGGGTTATTCGGCGATTCGCTTCCGGGTGCAGGGCGATCCGGTAGCCGACAAAATTGACGCCATATTGCCGCAAACCCAGTGCGGCCAGTGCAGCTTCGCCGGCTGCCGCCCTTACGCCGAAGCCATCGCCAAAGGTGAGGCCGATATTAATCGTTGCCCGCCGGGCGGCACCGCCACCATGCTGGCGCTGGCTGATTTACTGGGTGTTGAACCCAAACCACTGGCAGAAGAACACACCGGCGAACCGATTAAGACTGTGGTCTACATCGATGAACAAACCTGTATAGGTTGCACGCTATGCATACAGGCCTGCCCGGTGGATGCGATTTTAGGCGCGGCCAAACAAATGCACACCGTGATTGAAAGCGAATGCACCGGCTGTAATTTATGCATCCCGCCTTGCCCGGTGGATTGCATCCATATCATGCCGGTTAAGGTACAGCCCGAAACCTGGCGCTGGCCTTTACCCGAGCACCCGCCGGGCACTGCACCCAGGGTTTCAGCCCTATGACGCAGCTATCCAGCTTCCACGGTGGCCTGCATCTGGCAGGACATAAAACCCTATCCACCAGCCAGCCCATCGCCACCTTACCGATACCGGCACGCCTGGTTATTCCCCTGAATCAACACATCGGCGCCGCAGGTGAATTGTTGGTGGCCGTGGGCGATCACGTATTAAAAGGCCAGGCACTCACCAAACCGGTGGGCTATGTCAGCGCCTCGGTGCATGCCACCAGCTCCGGCACGATAAGCGACATTGGAGAATACCCGTTGCCGCACCCATCCGGCCTGAGTGCACGGTGTGTGGTGATTGATACCGATGGTAAAGATGAATGGCTGCCACATCAGGGCGAGCCCAGCTACCGCCTTTTGCATGCCGCGGAAATCCGCAACCGGGTACGTCATGCCGGCGTGGTGGGCCTGGGCGGCGCCACCTTCCCCACCTCGGTCAAAATGAATCCCGCCGGCCAGATTATCGACACCCTCATTATTAACGGCGCCGAGTGCGAGCCTTATATCACCTGCGACGATATGTTGATGCGTGAACGTGCCAAAGAGGTGATTCTGGGTGCCGATATTTTGCTCCATGCCCTGGGCACGGCACACTGCATCATTGCCATAGAAGACAACAAACCCGACGCCATCGCCGCCTTGCGCGCAGCCTTAAAAGCGGCTGCGGACGACACCCAGCTCGGTGACATCGCCGTGATAGCCGTGCCCACGCTTTACCCCACCGGCGGCGAAAAGCAGCTCATAAAAGTCCTCACCGGCAAGGAAGTCCCCAGCCACGGCCTGCCCGCCGAGATCGGCCTGGTGATGCAAAATGTCGCCACCGCCGCTGCGGTATACCGCGCTATCTGTTGCGGTGAGCCGCTGATATCGCGCGTCGTCACCGTCACCGGTGAAGCCGTGGCGCATCCGCAGAATCTGGAAGTGCGAATTGGCACACCGATTAGCCAGTTGATTGAACATTGCGGGGGTTACTTGCCCGCGAACCCTCTCCCACTATCCGCTCGCGCGGATGGTTCCCCCTCTCCCCAAAAGGGAGCGGGTAGGCCGGTGTCGCAAGGCGACACTCTAATCATGGCCAACCGCCTGATCATGGGTGGCCCGATGATGGGCTTTGCGTTGCAATCCGATGAGTTACCGGTCACCAAAGGCTGCAACTGCCTGTTGATACAAAACGTTCCAGCCGCTTCCGCTGCCATGCCCTGTATTCGTTGCGGTGAATGTGTAACGGTGTGCCCGGCCAGCCTGCTGCCGCAACAACTTTACTGGCACGCCAGCTCAAAAAATTTCGACCAGGTGCAGGATTACCATTTGTTCGATTGCATAGAATGCGGCTGCTGTTCCCAGGTATGCCCCAGCCATATTCCGCTGGTGCAATATTTTCGTTTTGCCAAAACCGAAATCTGGCACCAGGAAACCGAGAAACGCAAAGCCGACCATGCCCGTGTTCGCCATGATTTTCGCAGTGAACGCCTGGAGCGCGAAAAGCGCGAACGCGAAGAAGCCCTGCGCAAGAAAAAAGAACTGCTGGCTCAAAAAGCCGCGGCTGAAACCACAAGCGGCGAAGACGACCCGAAAAAAGCCGCTATTGCTGCGGCCATGGAACGGGTGAAAGCCAAAAAAGAGCAGAGCGAATCAGCAGCCGACAGCGCACCGGGAAAAAATGCATGAATGACAAAAATCAAAAATGCATTTTGACGCAGAGGCCGCTCTTGCGCTCCTGCGCGCGCGGCATTTGCACTTCCTGTGCATCACACAGAGGCACAGAGCAAATTGAATTTTTTATCTCTGCGTCTCTGTGTCTCTGCGTCAAAGAAATTCCTCAACCAAGATCCGGATTCAGAGAATAAGCCACCATGCGCTTTAACACCGCCACCTCTCCCCACACCACACCGGCCACTTCGGTAGACCAGGTGATGCGTAAAGTGCTGATTGCACTGATCCCCGGCACGGCAGCCTGTGCCTGGTTTTTTGGCTGGGGTGTGCTGATTAATATTGGCATTGCCTGCGTGGTGGCTGTGCTCTGCGAAGCCGCCATGCTTTATGCGCGCGGTAAAGCCATCAAGCCCTATTTAATGGATAACAGTGCGCTGGTAACCGCCTGCTTACTGGCCCTGGCCTTGCCGCAACTCGCCCCCTGGTGGCTCACCGCCATTGCCACGTTTTTTGCCATTGTGTTTGCCAAACATCTTTATGGCGGACTGGGATTTAATCCGTTCAACCCGGCCATGGTAGGTTATGTTGTTGTCATGATTTCCTTCCCGCGGGAAATGACCCAGTGGTTACCGCCATTGTTGCTGCAAACTCATGTTGACCTGGGCTTTATCGATACCCTGAGGCTGATTTTTACCAGCACCCCGCCACCGGGTCTGGTCTGGGACAGCATAACCATGGCCACACCGCTGGACATCACCAAAACCCAGCTGAATCTTCAATTCTCGATTCAGGATATTCACGCTGACCGCAACCATGGCCCGCTATTTGGCAACCTCGGCGGCATAGGCTGGGAATGGATTAACGGCCTGTTTCTCGCCGGTGGCATCTGGATGATGTGGCATCGCATCATCGACTGGCGCATTCCCGCCGGTTTGCTGGGCATGCTGGTTCTGCTGTCCAACAGCTTTGCACTCTACGATTACGCCAGCTATCCACCCCCCACTTTTGAATTGTTTTCCGGGGGCATCATGCTCGGTGCCTTTTTCATAGCCACCGACCCGGTGACGGCCAGCACCACACCTAAAGGCCGATGGTTATTCGGTGCCGGCATCGGATTTTTTATTTTTGTTATTCGCACCTGGGGTAGCTACCCCGATGGCATTGCCTTTGCCGTGCTATTGATGAACATGAGCGTACCCCTGCTCGATTACTACACCATGCCGCGCGCCTATGGTCATAAATGGTCGGAGCTGCCCGGCGAAGACAAACATCAGGATCCAAAGCAGCCATGAACCACAACACCCGGCAAATCACCGTCACCGCGCTGGTACTGATGCTGTTCGGTGTGCTCGGCAGTTTACTGGTGGGTATTATTTATGAAGCCACGGCCGAACAGGTCGCCGAAAATGAACGCCAGGCCATGCTGGTCAGCCTGAATCAGTTATTACCGGCCGATCGCTATGACAACGATTTAATCGCCAGCCGAATCATGCTGCCAGCTGATGAGCGGCTAGGCCAGAAAGAACCCTCACCGGCCTACGTGGCGCGTAAAAACGGGGAAGTCACAGCCATCGTTTTTTCGGTGATAGCAACCAATGGTTACAGCGGCCCCATTAAATTACTGGTGTGCATCAATGCAGACGGCACCGTCAATGGTGTTCGCGTAGTACAGCACAAGGAAACGCCGGGGCTGGGTGACCCGATAGAAGCCGCACGCAGCCCCTGGATATTTGGCTTTAATGGCAAATCACTGGAAGATCCCGGCGTGAAAGGCTGGCAGGTTAAACGTGACGGCGGTGTATTCGACCAGTTCACCGGCGCCACCATTACCCCACGCGCTGTAGTCAAAGCCGTGCACCAGTGTTTGTTATACTTTGATCGTAATCGCAAAAATCTGCTGGGTATTGTTGAAACAGACGAAGCGGAACAGCCATGACGCGAAGGCGCAAAGAACGCAAAGAAATTCTTTTTTATTTTAAAACCTTTGCGCCTTTGCGCGATGCACATGGAAGTGCGAATGCCGCGAACGCAGGATGCGTACGAGCGGCCTTCGCGTCAGATTTTCTCTTTTAGGGATCACAATATGAACACCATTACCTACACCGAAATCACCAAAAACGGTTTGTGGAACAACAATGTTGCACTGGTGCAATTACTCGGCCTGTGTCCATTACTCGCAGTAACCAACAGCACTATTAACGGACTGGGCATGGGCATGGCCACCCTGCTCACACTGACACTCACCGGATTAGCCATTTCACTTATTCGTAACTGGGTACGCCCCGAAGTGCGGGTGCCGGTATTCGTCATTATTATCGCCGCCATCGTTACTACCATCGAACTGGCGATGAATGCCTGGCTGCACGATCTCTACAAAATACTGGGTATTTTTATTGCGTTAATTGTTACCAATTGCAGCGTACTGGCACGCGCCGAAGCCTTTGCTTCGCGTAACAAACCTTTACCCGCCATGCTCGATGGCATGATGATGGGCATGGGTTTTGCCGCGGTACTGGTTGCACTGGGCGCGCTGCGCGAAATCATAGGCCAGGGCACATTACTCGACGGTGCCGAACTTATGTTTGGCGACATGGCAAAAAACTGGACTCTGGTTTTAATTCCTGATTACCGCGGATTTTTACTGGCGCTGTTGCCACCCGGTGCCTTTATTGGTCTGGGTTTGATTGTCGCACTGAAAAACGTCATTGATCGCCGCGTTAAAAAACAGGCTGTGCCAATTGCCGCACCCTCTCCCCAACCCTCTCCCCTCAAGGGAGAGGGAGTTGCGGTGTCGCTACGCGATGCACATGTTTAAAGCCGAATCACCTGCATGAACCCTGTCAAACGACGGGAAATATTTACCCGTCTAAAAAATGAAAATCCGCATCCCGCCACCGAGCTGCAATACAGTACGCCATTTGAATTATTAATCGCCGTGGTATTGTCGGCGCAATCCACTGACAAGGGCGTTAACAAGGCCACGGCAAAACTGTTTCCCGTGGCCAATACACCACAAACGATTTTGAATCTGGGTGAAGCCGGGTTAAAAAAATATATTCAGACGATTGGCCTGTATCACAGCAAGGCCAAACACATTATTCAAACCTGCGCACTGTTGCTGGAAAAACACCAGGGCAACGTACCGGATGATCAGCAGGCACTCGAAGCGCTGCCGGGTGTTGGCCGCAAAACCGCCAACGTGATTCGCAACACCGCTTTTGGCCACCCCACCATCGCCGTTGATACGCATATTTTTCGTGTCGCCAACCGCACTAAAATTGCACCCGGAAAAAATGTACTCGAAGTGGAAAAAAAATTACTTAAATTCATACCCGAAGAATTTAAACTCGACGCCCATCACTGGTTAATATTGCACGGCCGCTATGTGTGCGTGGCACGCAAACCCAGATGCGGCGCTTGCGTGATTGAAGACTTGTGTGAGTTTAAAGATAAAACAGATTAAGGCGTTTCGACGCAGAGACACAGAGGCGCAGAGTTTGTTATTAAAATATCTCTGCGTCTCCGTGCCTCTGCGTCAAAGAGTTTTTTTATTTACCTGGGTAAAACAGCATGTTCGGTAACAATCGCGATCAATTACGCCAGATGTGGGCTGATGCCTGGCACAAGTTCATGCATCAGCAACCACTACAGCCACTGGAGCAGCAACTGGTCGATGTGCTGCAATGGCATCCCGAATACCATGCCCTGCTAACCCACACCCAGGCCGACTATTTACCCGAACTGGGCCAGAGCAACCCGTTTTTACATATGGGCATGCACCTCGCCCTGCGCGAGCAAGTTAGCACCAACCGGCCAGCCGGTATCCGTGAGTGCTACCACAAACTAAAACAAAGACTTGGCGATGAACATGAGACCGAACACCAGCTGATGGAATGCCTGGCCGAGGCGCTGTGGCAGGCGCAACGGGACAACGTAGCGCCCGATGAAAGCCGCTATCTGCGATGCCTGCAACAACGGGCACAGATTTTGTGACCAGTATGGCGAACCGTCTTTCCGGATGCTTGTCTACATCCGGCGATATGCACTAGACTTCAGTGCGTTTTACCTCAAACCAAAACCTCAAAGGAAATAAACATGAAAACCTTATTAGCTACTCTCGCTCTCGCCCTGTCATTTGCTGCTGCGCCTGTCATGGCTGCTGAAAACCCCTTCTCAATGGGAAACACCGCTCAAATTCAAACCGCTACAGCAGCTGATGGCAAATGCGGCGACGCCATGAAGAAAGAAACCGGCAAATGCGGCGGCGCTGCCATGAAAGAATGCATGGAAAAGAAAACCAAAGAAGAATGCGCCAAAGAAGGTAAATGCGGCGAAGGTAAATGTGGAGACGGCACCAAGAAAAAAGAAGGCAAGTGCGGCGAAGGTAAATGCGGCGAAGGCATGAAGAAGTAATTCTTCCCGCTTGCAGAAAAAAGCCCCGCTGAGCGGGGCTTTTTTTGTCTGAAAAACTAATTATTCCAAATAATATTTTTATACCTTCATCCTGAATAACTGTTAATCAGTTAATCCTCATTAATTTTTTTTCTTGGTCATTTGCATCAAAAGGGAATAGTGTTGCGCTCCCCTCATAAGCCAGGAGAAGGTTATGGACATTCACATGACTGATGTAATGCTGCATATCGATGAAAATCTGGATAAATTTCAGCGCAAATCACTTGAAAATCATATGCGTGGACAGATCGGAGTGATTGGCCTGGGTTATCACGATCATCATCCGCACTTGATGATCGTTGAATACGATCTGGATGCCACGACATCCATGGAGCTGTTGCGCTCGGTAACGGCAAAAGGTTTACATGCTGAATTAATCGGTTTGTGACCGACTACTCAAATATTCTCTTCCACCAGCTGCGGCGACTGTTGTTGGGTTTCAAGGCATCATTCAAATTTATCGGCGCTATTTTCGACATCACCCAGCCTGGTAGAGGAGGATTTTCACTAAAGCCGCAACTCACGCCCAGATTATGCGGGTCGAAAATTTTAATGAAAGTGGGTTGTTGATGATCATCGGCATACACGATGGCGCAATATTCTTCGTCATGTTCCGCACGTAACAGCGCATCGATTTCAGTAATGAATTTCAGCAGTTGTTCTTTTGAAGTGGTCACAGTCGGCACCTCGTCACCCACGTGATAAATATACCAGCTGTCATCTGCCTGGGCGCGCAAGGTATTCCAGAACACGGTTAAATCATCCCAGCGCATCAACGACAAAAAACGTCCGCGAAAGGCGGTGACATAAGGCTCAACGGGCATCGCTGACTGTTTCATATTCATGGAAATACCTCGTACTACAAATTAATTGCTCACTCGCATCAGGACATTAACTAACTGTTGATCAACACCCAAAACAAAACTTGTTGTCACCAGTTCAGGACAAAAAAACAACATGGACCAGACATTTCTTTACTCTGTCTTTTCTCTGCGCCTCTGTGTCGAAATTTTTTTGCTTAATAGCCGCAGCAAAAATTCAGCGAACAATTAATGCTTGATCACCGTCTCCAGCCAGGCCTGAATGTCACGGCTGGCGCGTTGCAAAAATGCGCGGTCATTATAAACACTGGCCAGCAGCACAACGCCCTGCATACGTGCCAGTAAATCCATGGCCAACTGGTCGGCGCGTGCAGCGGATACACCTAATGCCACAAATTGATCGACACACCAGTGCCGCAACAAATCAAACACGGCGGTCATATGCACGCGCGAGTCATGCTCAGACTGGGCTTTGCCCAGCTCGGCACTGAGCGTGCCGATCGGGCAACCGTATTGCAGCACCTGTTCACTTTGCAGTGGCATGCTCACAAACGCCTGTAAACGACCGTAGGGGTCACTCGTCGCCTGCATACAGGCATCGAGCATCTGGCTAAAGCTTTCAACCCGCGACTCAACCACGGCATCGAGTATGTCTTCCTTGGTTTTAAAGTAATAATAGAAATTGCCACGCGGCAAACCGGTGGCATCTGAAATATCGCTGAAGGATGTCTGGTTATAGCCACGCACATAGAACAACCTGTCTGCGGCTTCAACGATGCGCTGGCGATTAATGTTACCCTTGGTGCCCATTATTCTTTATCAACCTTTTAATAACCCATACAACCGACTGCCAATTTTGGACAATCGTATGACTCCCCTGCCCAAAGATCAATCATTCCTATGAACGCCCTGACAATTCGCCAACTCTACAAAACCTACAAAAACGGTACCCAGGCCCTCAAGGGTGTGGATTTATCGGTGCGCGAAGGCGAGTTCTTTGCCCTGCTCGGGCCCAACGGCGCCGGCAAATCCACCGCCATTGGCATCATCGCCGGGCTGGTCAACAAGACTTCAGGCGAAGTGAAAATTTTTGGCCATGACATCGATACCCACCTGTCGGCTGCCAAATCCTGCCTGGGCCTGGTGCCCCAGGAATTTAACTTTAACCAGTTTGAGCCGGTAGAAGAAATTCTCATCAACCAGGCCGGCTATTACGGTATCCAGCGCACTGAAGCCCGGGCCCGCGCCGAAAAATATTTGCGCCAGCTGGAATTGTGGGACAAGCGCCGGGTGATGGCCCGTGAGCTATCCGGCGGCATGAAGCGCCGTTTAATGATTGCGCGCGCCCTGGTCCATGAACCCCGGTTATTAATTCTCGACGAACCCAGCGCCGGCGTCGATATCGAAATTCGCCGCTCCATGTGGCAATTTCTGCGTGACATCAACCGCCAGGGCACCAGTATTATTCTCACCACACATTATCTGGAAGAAGCGGAAAACCTGTGCAGCAACATCGCCATCATCGACCACGGCTGCACCATCGAACACACCAGCATGCGATCGCTACTCAACCAGCTGAATATGGAAACCTTTGTGCTGTACATCGCACAGAGCATCACAGCCATGCCACCCTGCATACCCGGCTGTGAACTGCGCATCATGGATGACTGCACTCTCGAAGTGGATGTGCAACGCGGCACCGGCATTAACCGCGTATTCGAAACCCTGTCGGCACACCATATTCAGGTACTGGGCATGCGCAACAAGACCAACCGGCTGGAACAGTTGTTTGTACATCTGGTGGAAAAGAATCGTAACAATCCGGCGTTGCAGCGATCACTGCAGCAAACCCTGGAGACGACCTCTACGGGAAACGAGTCGGATTGAACCGGTTTACGCCGACATTTTAGAGACACTTAATCATCGTCATGCAGGTCAGCCTTCAGAACCTGCCCCGGACTTGATCCATGGGAGGGAGACACATTATTACCAACCTCCCTGCATAACAGCGTCAGCCCAGTTCAATCCATAAAAAGCTCTGTAGGCTCTCCCACAAAAAGACAAGCAAACATCGGTGTAGATTTAACCAACGGCAACCGCGCCATTGTCTCCAAATAACCATCTTCTAACTCCCGGCTATGCAGGCAACCTGCATAGCCGGTTGCTGGATTGACATAGTTAAGCTTTCACCACAAATCAACGGTATAACCAGCAGCTAAATAACTCGCCTCGAGAGAAAAAAACGACCATTTGGCCCTGGTTGCAGGGTTATAAATAATCACCTACTCGACAGCTAAAGAGCTACCCACGCCATCACTGGCAAACGCCACGCAGCCCCGAGCCGGTTTCAGTGCTTTTCCCCAAACTCCTGACAAAGCTCTTTACAACACTATTAACAGTATTGTTTAATGTTTTTATCAGAGTACGATCAGGTTCGCCACCATGTCCAACATCAACGCCAACGACCTCAAAACCAAAGGTGTTTCAGCCATTGAAGCAGCCCTCGAGAACCAGCCCGAAGCGACTATTTCAGTACGCGGGAAGGAGCGTTATGTGGTGATGGAAACCAGTCATTATCATTATTTGCGTGAATGTGAGCTGGAGGCGGCGCTGGCTGAAACCCGTGCTGATCTGGCGGCAGGTCACAGCGTGACGGAATCGGCAGAGGAACACCTGGCCAGGCTGGATACGCTTCCTTGAGTTATCAGCTGGTTTTTACCGAGCACTACAACCGCCGTGCGGCGCGTTTTATCAAACGCCACCCGGAAGTGCGCACACAATACTTAAAAACACTGCAGTTGCTCTCAGCCAATCCTCATCATCCATCCCTGCGCCTGCATGCCTTACAGGGTAAACTGGCAGGCCTGCATTCGGTTTCGATTAATTTGTCTTACCGCATTACGCTGGAATTACTGATTCAGGATAAACACATTATTCCCGTCAACATCGGCGATCACGACGCTGTGTATTGAGGCAACCATGACTTGGCAACAACAATTAACCGCCTATAAAACCATCGTCATCAAGGAATACCTGCGCTTTATACGTATCTGGATTCAAACTGTGCTGCCGCCGGCCATTACCACGGCGCTGTACTTCGTGATTTTTGGCGAGTTGATCGGTAGCCAGCTCCAGGACATCGATGGTTACCGGTATATGGATTACATCGTGCCAGGTTTGATATTGCTGGCGGTGATCAGCAATGCCTACGCCAATGTGGTGTCGTCGTTTTACAGCAGTAAATTTCAGCGCAGCGTCGAAGAGCTGCTGGTATCGCCGGTACCCAATGCCTGGATACTGGTCGGCTTTGTTTCCGGCGGTATGTTGCGAGGCGTTGTCGTGGGTGCCATTGTGACGCTGGTGGCCATGTGCTTTACCGATATCCCGTTTGCACACCCCTTCATTAGCCTGATGGTACTGGTACTCACGGCCATGCTGTTTTCACTGGCCGGTTTTATTAATGCGGT
>JACPVK010000404.1 GCA_016191795.1 Gammaproteobacteria bacterium | reverse complement strand
GTTTGCCAAGTCCTTTGACTTGTTGTTCTTTGCTGCCAACCAGTTTTCCAATTTCTTCCTGTGCCTTGCCGACAACCTCTTTAATCTCACCTTTGACTTGATGCTTGTTCATAACCAGACTCCTTCATTGACGTTTACGGGCTTACTCTGTAAAGGTTTAGAGTGGCCTTGATGTCGTCGCCGGTCTGTACGGTAACGAACTGATTAACGGGGTGGTGACTACTGGTAATTGCAGGTATTTGCATTTGAAAATGAGCTGCTTTAATTAAGTTGATGCGAGAACTAAGGGGTGACGCGCTTAAAAACAAGAGTCAGAGATCGTCGCCAGAGGATTGTGAGCGCAATCGACAGAACGCCAAAAAAAATCGCACCCAGCGCACAGCTAATGCGTATCCCCCTGGCTAACTTCAACTGCTCCTTTCCCTGATGCAGCTCCAGCTCGCCTGCGGCCAGTCTCTTTTCTCCGGCGTTGATTCCGGCCTCTCCCTGGGCAATATGCTTGATTCCTTCAGCGATATTCTTTCTGCCGTTTTCGAAGCCGTTTCCGTTATTGAATAATTTATCCATAAATATCATAAACAGGTTGTCATGCGCTGTTTCATATTCTGCTTTTCCCTCTGCCAATGCTAATTTGCCTGCCGTAAGTTTGGCCTTTCCCTTATCGAGAGCAGACTGTCCCTCATCAACTTTAGTTTGGCCTTCGGAAATTTGTATTTCTCCGGTAATGATTTTCGCATCCAGGTACACATAGCCGCCTACAGATGCTACAGCCATTAGAGCCGAAAACAGCAGCGCAAATACCTTAACCATGATTATGTTCCTGTGTTTTGTGTTCGATATATCCGACATGTGTTAACAGTACAAGAGCGTTCGGTGATGTATAGTGTTAGGCTTGGGTTATTGTGTCCGGTGATCAGTTACAGAATACTTGGCGCTCCAATTAATGAATATGATAAGGCAGGTTAATTAATTTAATTATGTTTCGTTTCCGGCAGCTTCCCGCAAAAAATATTTACGTTCCAGGCACTGTTATTTTAACGTCAAGGATTATGTTTACAGTGGCCCGTTAGGCTATGTCTGTCCAGTTAACTGTTTTACCCGTATTCTTAAAAGTCACTATGAAGTTTGAATTGCCTTTGAATCTAATAATGAAAAATGAAGCATTCTCGCCTGTTAGCAATACAACGCCGGATACGGGCAGGTATTCGCCATCATGGTTTTCGAATAAAATATCAGTGGCTGCTAATTTCAGGACGCCAAATAGAGATGATTCCATGGTGAGGTATATATTTATTGTGCTGTTGTCGTTAAGGGTTACGATTCTATCAGTGTAGATATACACATCACCGTTTAAAAATAACATCGTATCTGTCAGGTTAAGACTTTCGCTGCAGACATCATATTCCATGTTGAGATGCAGCCAGCTTTTGCAGCATATATTGGCATTGAATACGGGTGATTTTTTAACCAGATAATCTGTACACAAAAAAACCAGGTTATTGTATCTATGAGTGTGCGTAGCGTAACGAAGATCATTGTATGACAATATGGTAGCGCCGCTGGCAAATGTTGAATGTAATTCCGAATAACATACACAGTCTTTCAAATTAGTGGAAAATGGATATGAATCGGTGTTTACATCAGCATTATATATGCCTGTCTGAAAGATATAATTTATACCTGACGGTGCCTGTGTTATTTGTGATAGATGTGCATTATCCTGTTTAAGGTAGATAGGAAATGCCGCAGCATTAAAGGCCGACTTAACGCTATCCAGCGCGGCCAGAACAAAGTTATCAATATTGTCTGGTGTAATTCCGGGTAATGCATCATCCATATCGTTAGTTGCAGCCTCGTTTTCCAAAGACAAGGTTGCCAGGGCAGGCATTAGATGTAATGCGGATTTTTTCATTAGGTGTGCGAGGTGGTGTATGTACATAATTAATCCCCGATATCGTCGGAAAACGGTTAGAGTCTGATAGTGTGTTTTACTAACACAAGTCAGGCGTCCTTAATTCTGGTAACACGCAATCTTTACGCATTCAACCTGATGAGGGCTAACAGGGCGCGACTTCAAGTCCTGTAATGAATCCTGTAAGTTTGCATCAGTGGCCGCAATCTTTAAACCGCATTCAAGAGCCTGTTGTGCCTGCGTTATACAGCCCGCATCATGCAGTGCATAAGCCAGATTATTCCAGCTCACTGGCGATGTCGGTTCTATACTGGCGGCGGTTTTAAATGCGTTAATGGCCTCTGGCCAGTACTGATATTGGTAAGCCACATTGCCCAGAGTTAACCATGTAGCCGCCACATCTGGCCATTGCAGTGTTGCCGACTGATACGCGTTAAGCGCCAAATCTGTGTGGCCGGTTTCTTCGAAGGCAATGGCTGTTTTCAGGTAAGCCAGTGGTTTGGCTGTTTTAGGTATTTCGCCAACCGGTACAATCACCAATGCCCAGTAATCAGCACGTTGCCAGGTGCGCTCAAATGCTTCGAAGGTGGTCATCCAGCGTTTGGTTTTTCCTGATCGCAGAATGATTTCATGCTTATCGATGTCATAACCCATCACCACCGCATAATGCCATTGTGGATACCATTGAAAACTAAGGTTTTGAAAAACCAGCACAGGGTTGCCAGCAGCTATTTCAGTGAACAGATCGAACAGCTGCGGTGCTAATTGATAGGGCAGCATGCCATGGCGTCGAGCTGTGGCCATCATTTCTATTTGCAGGCTACCCTTGCGAGCAGGGATATACATCTCACGGGATAATTCTTCGAGGCTAGTGTTAGCTCCCTTGAACTCGATCACAGTCGCCAGTGCAGCAGGCCCGCACTGGTAGTCTAATTGTGGGTAAAACGGTGTATCGGCCAGTTCAACAACCCGAGGCAGGGATGTCGGTAGCTGAGCCAGAATCTGTCTGCTTTGTGGCGTTGATGCACAACTGCTGATTAGCAACACGTACGCAAGCAGGAAAATTATTTTCATACATTAATATTAATTAACGGATTGGATGAACAAATGGAAATATATCGGTTGCGCCAAGCATGTCTGTAATGACAAAAACCAGGAACACCATAACAACAAGCCCAAGTCCATCAGCACCTGCAGGCAGCACAGTCATCTGTTGATTAAGCAGTGCTATTTCTTCATGCGTCATTTGATTAATGCGACTTTCTATATCAGCAGCGTTCACGCCCATACTTAACAGCTGTTGTTGTACCTCTGCACGATTAAGGGTTTGCAGCAGGGTTTGTTTGTCATTTATTTGATAAGTTTTATCAATAATCTGCTGGTTTGAAACCATGGCTGCCTGAGTGCCACCCAGTGGAAGGATGGTTAGTGAAATAGACAGGGCAATCGCCAGTGCGCGTTTGAATAATGTCATGATGAGTTACCTTATGTAGTGACTTTCCAGGTTAAATAATTGAGATAATAGTTGCTTGTTAAACCGGGTGCAGTTGTGGAACAATTCTGGT
>JACPVK010000403.1 GCA_016191795.1 Gammaproteobacteria bacterium | reverse complement strand
TCATGCCGAAAAAATATCGGAATTTTTCCATGTCCGGGTTGGGTGGTATGTGGTAGCGATAAAATACTTTGAAAAGTGTTTGATTGGTTTGGGTTTGATGAGGTGTCAGTGCCTGGGTGTAACCGTCATAATCAACGCGACCTGTATAAAAACTCATTTTTAGTTCATGTTGATTGCGAGCAAATGTTGCACTTAGGCCGCGAATAAAACCGGTCTCATGGTTGAGGCTGAAATCTGCCGGATCGAATTCTTCATAGTCAAAATACATTAAATCAAATGTCAGGTTGTTGTTGCCGGCTGTTGCGTACGGCAGGTAAAAAATAAACAGCTGGATAATTAAAAGTCTGAGCATGGTGACATTATAGGGTTTATGCGGGCAAAAAAAACGCGGGCATGGCCCGCGTTTTGTTTAATGGCCCGGTTATTAGAGCCAGGTGCCGCTAAAGGTGCCTGTTGATATGCCGTCATCCCAGGTGCCGGTATAGCCTGTACAATCACTATTGAAGGTTATGCTGGCGGATGATGTGCCGCTGCCGGTGATGCTGATAGTGCCAGCGCTGGGGTAGCCGTTGGAGCACGCATAGTAAAGGCCTGTACTCGACAGGATGACGGAACCATAATCCGGGTGATAGAAGGTGGCATTAATGTAGTAGGGGCCCGTGCCCGAACCTGAAACCGACATATCAGCAATACGGTAAACCTTGCCGTCGGATCCTGTGAAATCAGCTGAGATTGAGCAGCTGAAGAAGGAAGTATCACAGCTAACCGTCATGTTGACGGTTTCAGATAAACCGGTACCGGTTATTCTGAAATTAATGTAACGAATGGTGATGGTTGAAACCGTTTCTGTGAACGTTACGGTGCCGTTGATGGTGATTTGGCCATACAGGCCGCCATCGTCGTAACACAGGTTGTTGTAGGTAATCGTGCCATTCAGCGTACCGCCAGATCCCATATTATCCGGGTAAGAGATTGAGCCGCCGCAGAAAGGAGGATCAGTCAGAGTGATGGTCGCACCTGCGGGTAAATTGATATTTGCCTGAGTCTGGTTCACGACTTCTCGGGTAATTCGGGTGATCAGCGGGTTGATGTCGCTGTTGGCAGTTGTGGCAGAGATACCAAATGGATTGCTATCGGAAGCCGTCTGCTGGGTAATGGCTTCTTCTGTTGCATCCGTGGCTTTGGTTGAGAGCACTGGCGCATTGGTGGAGGTAATGGCAACAGGTGTTGTTATACCGCTGTAGGTCGGTGCCGGCGGTGCACTGCTACCGCTATCGCCGCCACAAGCCGATAATGCCAGGGCAAAAGTGCCCACCATCAGATAATTCAGATACTTCATGATTTTTCCTTACTGCGTTGATTAAAAGTTTTGTGATTCTGGCCTAGAAATTCCGGATGCAAGTGTGAAATGCGTCACGTTTTTCGGGTAGCGGGAATATCGGGCAATTTGTGTACAGCGCCAGTTCGGCGGCATTATCCATTGGTTCGGTTGTCGGTGATTGTCGATTTAAAACGATGGCATTAATCGCCAGCCCGCGTTGCTCAGCCGCTGCCAATGCTAACAAACAATGATTAATACAGCCAACACGGTCTTCCGCCACCAGAATAATCGGTAACCCTAACGAGTGAGCCAGGTCTGCATTGAGGCCATCTGCACACAGTGGCGAATAAAAACCGCCGGCGCCTTCCACCAGTAAAAAATCATTCTCGTTTACATCTTTAATGCAGGCGGCTTTTAAATCGCTGATGTGTATTGTTCTGCCAGCCAGTTGTGCGGCGCGAGCGGGTGAGATAGCGGGTTCAAATGGATAAGGGCAAACTTGTTGCAGGGTTCCGTGATAACTGGCGGCATTTTTTAATGCCAGGGCATCGGCGGGAATTAATGTATCACCCTGGCGTGTGCAACCACTTTCAACCGGCTTGCGTGGCACTACGCGTAATCCGTGTTGGGTTAGTGCACGTGCCAGTTGCGTGGCAATGAATGTTTTGCCAACGCCGGTATCGGTACCGGTAATAAACAGGCCTTTCATGAGGGAGTGAGCTTTTGACGCAGAGATGCAGAGACACAGAGAAAAAATAAATGGTTATTACGAATAAAAAACTCTGTGTCTCTGTGTCTCTGTGTCATATCTTTATCCTTAATGAATATCGTGGGATCAAGGCATGTAGTTATTGCGTTAACCGAGTCATGGCTTCACGATATTTCTCGGCGGTTTTTTTAATCACATCATCGGGCAGAGCCGGGCCGGGTGCGGTTTTATTCCAGTCGAGTGTTTCCAGGTAATCGCGTACAAACTGTTTATCAAAACTCACCGGGCTGCTGCCGGGCTGGTATTGATCGGCCGGCCAGAAACGTGATGAATCCGGCGTGAGTACTTCGTCAATTAATACCAGATTGTTATTGTCATCCAGACCAAATTCAAATTTGGTGTCGGCAATAATAATGCCGCGAGTCAATGCATAGTCAGCGGCTTCTTTATATAAACGAATGCTGGTGTCACGTACTTTTTTTGCCAGATCATCGCCGAGTAATTTTCGGGTTTGTTCGAAGTCGATATTTTCATCATGCTGGCCAACGGCCGCTTTGGTGGACGGTGTAAAAATCGGTTCGGGCAATTTGTCAGCCATGCGCAGGCCGGCGGGTAATTTAATGCCACAGATGGTTCCGGTTTTCTGGTAATCCTTCCAGCCGGTACCGATGATGTAGCCACGCACTATGGCCTCAACAGGCAGGGCCCTGAGTTTTTTGACTACCATGGCGCGGGATGCAACGGCTGCGCGTTCGCTGGCATCGGGTATGACTTTTTCCAGTGGCATGTCGGAGAGATGATTGGGTACGATGTGACTGAGCCTGGCCAGCCAGAAGCGCGTCACTGCATTGAGTATGGCGCCCTTG
>JACPVK010000402.1 GCA_016191795.1 Gammaproteobacteria bacterium | reverse complement strand
ATGATAGTGCGATAAGACTCCGTGATCTCGTTGTAGAACTGCAATAAACAGTCAGCACAAGCAAACATCCAACGCAGAGACACAGAGAGGAGTCAGCTCAGGCAGGATGCCTGTCTGTCACAGGCGTGTTCCGCTAGAGCAACTTACTTTATGTTCTTTGCGCCTTTGCGCTGGATGTTAATGTCCCATGATTTTCAACGAGTTGCTAAAGTAGCTCCCGCACCGGTCCAAATGAGCGCCGGTGTTCGGCACAGGGCCCGAATTGTTTTAACAAGGCCATGTGAGCTGCCGTGGGATAGCCTTTATGCTGGTTAAATCCATATTGTGGATACAACTCATGCAACACAACCATTTGCCGGTCGCGCTCTACCTTGGCCAGAATGGAGGCAGCCGAAATAGCTTCCACCTTGCTATCCCCCTTCACGATGGCTTCAACCCGGCAAGCCAGCTTCGGGCACCGGTTACCGTCCACCAGCGCAATATCGGGTGACAGGGCAAGCGCCTCAACAGCCCGCTGCATGGCCAGCAAGCTCGCCTGTAGAATATTAATCTGGTCAATTTCCACCGCCGAAGCCGAGGCGATGGCCCAGGCCAGGGCTTTCTCGGTGATTTCGGGGAACAGTCTCTCGCGTTGTTTTTCACTGAGTTTTTTGGAATCTCGCAGGCCTGAAACAGGCCGTGCCGGATCCAGAATCACGGCTGCAGCCACCACTGCCCCGACCAGAGGGCCACGACCTGCCTCATCGACACCGGCAATCAGGCGGTAAGGTGATAAATCCAGGTTCAACTCATGCATAACAACATCCTGCTTGGTTAAGAAATCCGGTACAATTCGCGCTGCTTTACCGGTCTAGTCTAAAGAGAAATAGCCTATGCGCAAAATCAAAACCGCCGTCATTGGTGTCGGTTATCTCGGAAAATTCCATGCTGACAAGTATGCCGCCCTGCCCAATAGCCAACTGATAGCGGTGGTGGATCCCAATGCTGACACCGTAAAAACCATCGCTGCCAAACTCAATGTAGATGGCCTGATTGATTATCAATCACTACTGGGCAAGGTAGAGGCCGTTAGTATTGCCGCCCCGACCACCCTGCACTACAAAATTGCCAAAGATTTTCTCAGCCACGGCAGCCATGTGTTAATCGAAAAACCGATCACTGTCACCGTTGATGAAGCTGACGAACTGATTGCACTGGCCAAAAAAAATAACTTACTGATTCAGGTTGGCCACCTCGAACGATTTAACGCCGCCATCCTGGATCTCGACAAGGAAGTCAGCAAACCGGTGTTCATTGAATCTCATCGCCTGGCGCCATTTAATCCACGCGCCACCGACGTCAATGTAGTACTCGATCTGATGATTCATGATATCGATATCATCCTGGATATTGTACATTCAGATGTCAAATCCATTGCAGCCTCTGGCGCAAAAATATTGACCAACTCAGTTGACATCGCCAATGTTCGCCTGGAATTTGAAAACGGCTGCGTTGCCAATGTGACGGCGAGTCGGGTGAGTATGAAAACCGAACGCAAGATGCGATTGTTCCAGCAAGACTCCTGTATTACCGTCGATTTCCAGAATCGCGCCATGAAAATGTACAGCAAGGGAGATAAAGAAATGTTTCCGGGTATTCCGGAAATTGTCAGCCTGGAAAGTGTTTATGAAAATAACGATGCCCTCAAGGTAGAAATAATTGCCTTCCTCGATAGTATCGAAAATGGAACACCGGTTAAAGTCAATGGCGAAGCCGGTCGTCGTGCCCTGGCAACTGCCATGCAAATATCAAAATTAATTAGCGAGTAATGCACATGAATATTCCAATGGTTGACCTCAAGGAACAATATCACCGCCTCAAGGAAGAAATTGATAGCGGCTTGTTGCAGGCACTGGAAGCCACGCAATTTATTCTCGGCCCTAATGTACAGGCTTTTGAAAAAGAAACTGCCGCGTACCTGGGAGTCAAACATGCAATAGGTGTTGCTAATGGTACCGATGCATTACATCTGGCAGTGGATGCATTGGGTATAGGCGCAGGTGATGAAGTCATCACCACTCCGTTCACCTTTATTGCCACCGCCGAAGCTATTTGCTATCTCGGTGCCAAACCGGTGTTTGTGGATATTGATCCCAAAACATTCAACATCGATTTAGGCAAAATTGAAAAAGCGATCACCCCTAAAACCAAAGCGGTGATTCCAGTCCATTTGTTTGGCCAGCCTGTCGATATGACCGAACTGAAAAAGATTTGCGACAAACATAATCTGAAAATAATTGAAGACTGTGCACAATCATTTGGTGCACACATCAATGGCAAGCAAACCGGCGGCTTTGGTGACCTGGGCGCATTCAGTTTCTTCCCGAGTAAAAACCTGGGCTGTTATGGTGACGGGGGCCTGGTGACAACCAATAATGACAAGCTGGCTGACAAGATACGTGTATTGCGCAACCACGGCAGTATGCAGCGGTACCATCACAATATTATCGGCTACAACAGCCGTCTCGATGAATTACAGGCCGTGATTTTGCGTGTCAAGCTCAAACACATTGATGATTTCAACAGCAATCGACGTCGTGTTGATCAAACCTACAAAAAGATGCTTGGCGGCACCGGTGTTGTACTGCCTTATGAAGATGGTATTGGCTACCACGTGTATCACCAGTACTGCTGTATGCACCCCAAACGTGATGCCATCATGAAAGCCCTGCAGGATAACAATATTGCCTGCGCCATTTACTATCCTATTCCTTTACATAAACAGGATGTATTTGCCAGGGATTATGCACAGGTATCCATGCCGGTATCAGAAAATGTCGTCACCCAATGTTTTGCCCTGCCCGTTTATCCCGAGCTGGACGAAAACAAGATTAAACGCATTTGCGATACGATTAAAACGGCCTTGTGATAACAGCATGACGCAAAGACGCGAAGTTTAATAATATATCTATTATCTATAT
This sequence comes from Gammaproteobacteria bacterium, assembly GCA_016191795.1. Classification (GTDB taxonomy): domain Bacteria; phylum Pseudomonadota; class Gammaproteobacteria; order SZUA-229; family SZUA-229; genus JACPVK01. Next base: position 3,822 of record JACPVK010000402.1, on the reverse strand, counting down.
CGTTCCTTTGCGCCTTTGCGTTTTTGCGTCAATATTATGAATAAAAAAGTTATGATCAGCGCCGGTGAAGCCTCCGGCGACCTGCACGCTGCCAACCTGGTTAAAGCATTACACCAGTTAGATTCATCTATAAAAGTCACGGGCATGGGTAGTGACAAGCTGCGCGAAGTCGGCGTGAACCTGCTGGTGGATTGCGCCGATATTGCAGTGGTAGGGATTGTTGAAGTATTGGCTAAATATCGCCAGATCAAGCAGGCACTCAACATACTGGCGGATGACATTCGAAAAAATCCGCCCGATTTGCTGATACTCGTCGACTACCAGGAATTTAATTTTCGCCTGGCGAAAATTGCCAGGCCTCTGGGTGTAAAAGTATTGTTTTATATCAGCCCGCAAGTGTGGGCATGGCGGCCACACCGGGTACATACCATTGGAAAACTCATCGATATGATGGCGGTATTATTCCCCTTTGAGGAAAAATTCTATCGTAATGCTAATGTGCCGGTTACATTTGTCGGTCATCCTCTGGTGGATGAAACCAGGCCGAATAAGACCCCTGATGCATGTTATACCGAATATAGCCTGAGCCCTGACAAACAAATAATTGGTCTGTTTCCCGGAAGCCGCAAAGGCGAAATTAAACGTGTATTACCTGTTTTACTCGATGCTTCTGAATTAATACAAAAAAAGCATCCGAATGCGCAGTTTATATTGCCGGTAGCCAGCACACTCAGTGTTGAGTTTATTCAGCCTTATCTGAAAAACCATTCACACCTGGATATTCGGGTCATCAAGGATCGATCCTATAATATTATGCAAATCTGCAATGCGATTATGACTGCGTCGGGAACGGCAACACTGGAAATTGCCCTCATGGGCATACCCAATGCCATTGTTTACCGCATCGCCCCGTTATCCTACTTTATACTTAAACGTATGATTACGATCGATAACATTGGCCTGGTTAATATTGTCGCCGAAAAAAACATTGTCAGGGAATTCATCCAGCATGAAGCCAGAGCAAAAGACATTGCAGCCGAAATTGATCGATTGCTGGTTGATGAGAATTACCGAAACACTATGCTGGTCGAGATGAAAAAAGTCAGGGAGAAACTGGGTAAGGAAGGCGGTTCCGGTAACATCGCGCAACTGGCTTATGAGATGCTGAATTCCAACCAAAATTAACTCGAAAATACATTTCGACACAGAGTCACAGAGAAATACATTTATATTAGAAACTCTGTGTCTCCGTGTCTCTGTGTCAAATACCTTATCGCACAATCCCGCGCTTGCTGGCATTGATGAAATCCACAAAGCGCTTCACTTCAGGGTGTTTGTCCGCCAATGGTTGAACCGCTGCATTCACTTCTTCGCGTGACTTGTGCGAGCGCACCAGTAGTTTAAAAGCATTGGTGATGGCTCGAATAGCTTCATCGGAAAACCCACGGCGTTTTAATCCGATCTTATTAACACCAATGGGTTCGGCATAATTACCTGAGACAATCAGATAAGGCGGCACATCACGATTAATGGCCGAGCCCATGCTGGTCATGCAATAACCGCCAATACGGGTGAATTGGTGTACCAGTGTAAAGCCGCCGAGTATGGCAAAGTCTTCTACATGAACATGTCCGGCCAGTGAGGCCGAGTTGGCAAAAACAATATTACTGCCCACATGACAATCGTGTGCCACATGAACATAGGCCATAAACAAATTATTATTACCGATTTGTGTAATACCGCCGCCTTCTTTGGTGCCACGATTAAAGGTGACATATTCACGGATGGTGTTGCCATCGCCAATCACCAGCCGGGTTGGATCACCCTTGTACTTCAAATCTTGTGGCGCTTCACCCAATGAGGCGAATTGATAGATGCGATTATTTTTGCCAATTTTAGTTGGGCCGTTAATGACGACATGCGGTCCTATCCAGGTGCCCGCATCAATTTCAACACCGGCACCAATAATACTGTATGCCCCGATCTGTACGTCGGAAGCGATTTTTGCAGAAGGATCAATAAGAGCTGTTTGATGAATCATGTATCTTTCAATTGTTCAGGTTATTCGGGTTTGTCTCGTGCTGCGCACATGATGACAGCTTCTGCTGCCAGCTCATCGCCGACTTTGGCCGTGCAACTGAATTTCCAGATGCCACGGGATTTTCTTAAAAATTCAACGTGCAGAGTCATGGTATCACCGGGAATTACCTGGCGCTTGAATCGTGCTTCATCAACACCAACAAACAGATAAAGCATTTTGTCACTGGAACCTTCTTCCATGGTATTAAAACCAAGTAAGCCAGTTGCCTGGGCCATCGCTTCAAGAATCAATACACCGGGCATAACCGGATAACCCGGGAAGTGCCCCTGAAAGAACGGTTCATTAACCGTCACATTCTTTACAGCTGTGAGATATTTGCCGACTTCAAAATCAAGAACCTTGTCTACCAGCAAAAACGGATAGCGATGCGGTAACATGTTAAGTATTTCAGTGACATTCATGGTATTCAATGCGGCATAACCCCTATACTTCTGTTTATTCTTTCAATTTTTTTTCAAGCTGCGAAATTCTTCTGGCCATTTCATCCAGCTGTCTGAACCGGGCACTGTTTTTACGCCAGGTCTGGGTGTCATCAATAGGCGTATTGGATGAATAGGAACCCGGTTTAGCCAGTGACTTCGACACCAGCGCCATAGCGGTAATCATGACATTGTCGGTAATTTCGATATTATCCCGGATCCCCGCCATACCGCCTATGATACAGTTTTTACCAATCTTTGTACTGCCGGCAACACCCACCCCATTAGACATGATGGTATGCGCGCCAACCTGGACATTATGCGCAATCTGCACATGATTATCGAGCTTGACACCATCACCTATCACCGTGTCATACAGCGCGCCACGATCAACGGTGGAACAAGCGCCAATTTCCACGTTATTACCAATACGCACCGCTCCAATCTGGGGAATTTTAACCCATGCGCCCTGATCAAACTCGAAACCAAAACCGTCCGCACCGATGACACTGGAGGAATGAATAATCGTGTTATCACCTATCGAACAACCATAATAAATCGTGACATTGGCATACAAATGAACGCCGGCACCTATCGTAACCTGCCGTCCGATAACACACCCGGGTTCAATCCATGCGTTTTCACCAACCACTGCATGCTCTTCAATCACCACATTGGCGGCTATAGTTGCCGTTTTGGCAATAACAGCCGACTGGGCAATAATGGCACTGGCATGTATACCAGGTTCAGGTATAAAAGCCGGATGCAGCAGTGCTGTAACTCGAGCATGGGCAGCACGAGGATTTTTCACCACCAGTGCCGGAACCGACAGGCCCGCAGCCAGTTCACGGGTAACTATCACCGCACTGGCCTGCGTACCCGACAGATATTTCTGATATTTGGCAGTGCCAACAAAACTGATGGATCCGCTATCGGCATTCTGTATAGGTGACACATGCGTGATGACACACGCGCCGTCACCGATGATTTCGCCACCTACAATTTTAGCCAGTTGTAATAGTGAGTAAGTCATACTTGTTCCAATAGCAAAATAATAGCCGTGGAATATTATTTCTTGGGTAAATCAGCTTTCAGTCGCGTAAGAATTTTTGAGGTGATGTTATATGACTCATCATAATAAACAACGCCTTCAGCCTGCATGATCAAACCATAACCTTCTTCTTTGGCCAACTTTTGAGAAACACCTTTAATAATATCCTGAAATATAGACAATTCCTGATTATTGACTGTTTGAAACTCCTTGGATAACGATGCTTGTTTTTCCCGGTATTGCTTATATTT
>JACPVK010000401.1 GCA_016191795.1 Gammaproteobacteria bacterium | reverse complement strand
GTCGCGGGCATGGCCCGCTCCTACAGTACATAGTGTCATGGGGACTGACCTATGGTCAGTCCCCGTTTCATGCTCCAGATAACCATTTGGCCTCCATCTTGCAGTACCGGGTTAAAACCCATGGAGAACGCCAATGTTCCGCCACATTACTTTTATTCTTTGCCTGCTGTTGCTGGCGCAGCCGGCTGCCGCGCAGCGCATCAAGGACATAGCCTCGGTTGCCGGCGTGCGCAGCAATCCGCTGGTGGGTTATGGCCTGGTGGTGGGGCTGGATGGAACCGGTGACCAGACCAGTCAAACGCCGCTTACCGTGCAAAGCTTCAAGAACATGTTGCAGCAATACGGCATAACCTTGCCGCCCGGATCCAATCCGCAGCTGAAAAATGTTGCCGCTGTCAGCATTCATACCGATTTGCCACCTTTCGCCAAGCCTGGTCAAACCATCGATATTACGGTGTCTTCGCTGGGTAATTCCAAGAGTTTGCGCGGCGGCAGTTTACTGATGACGCCGTTGCGCGGTGCCGACGGTCAGATTTATGCGGTGGCGCAGGGGAATTTGATTGTGGGTGGATTTGGTGTCTCCGGTGCCGATGGTTCAAAAGTCACGGTGAACGTACCCAGTGTTGGCCGTATTCCCGGCGGGGCCAGTGTTGAACGTGTAGTGCCCAATCCCTTCGCCAGTATGGAAAAACTGGTATTGAATCTTCATGACAGTGATTTCACCACTGCCAAGCGAGTGGTGGAAGCCATCAATAAAGTGCTGGGGCCAGATAGTGCCCAGGCGCTGGATGCCGTTTCCATTGCCGTACAAACGCCACCCACCACCAGCCAGAAAGTCGAATTTGTTTCGTTTGTCGAAAATCTTGAAGTGGATACCGATATGCCGCCAGCCAGGGTGATTATCAACTCGCGCACCGGCACAGTGGTGATCAGCAGTGCAGTGCGGCTGAAACCGGCCGCTGTCAGTCACGGTAGTTTGACCGTAACCATTTCGGAAGAACAACAAGTTAGCCAACCCGGTCCTTTGTCGGGTGGCACAACAGCGGTGGTGCCAAAAAGTAATGTGAATATTCAACAGGGTGACAGCCGCATGTTCATGTTCGATGCCGGTGTTTCACTGAACGATATCGTGCAGGCGGTGAATCAGGTGGGTGCTGCACCGGGCGATCTGGTAGCGATACTCGAAGCCCTGAAACAGGCGGGTTCGTTAACGGCTGAGTTGATTGTGATTTAAAGGCAAAAGCATGAGTCCGCAAATAAACGCAAATGAACGCAAATGTAATGTACTAAGTGTTGCTCACTTGCGTGGTTGCGTGGTGTGTTCAGATGTGATGGTGTTTAAGCGTTTTTTACCAAAAACGCTTTTGATGTTATTCGCGTTTATTTGCGTTTATTTGCGTTTATTTGCGGACTTATTCTTTTTCGAGCACTCCCATGCTGCCCACTAACGACGTCTACACCGATTTCCAGGGCTTCACGGCACTGCGTCGTGAGGCGAGTCAGCAAAGTCCGGAAGCCATCAAGCAGGTGGCAAAACAGTTCGAGTCGATTTTTGTTGGCATGATGTTGAAGTCGATGCGTGACACGTTGCCGGAGGGTGGTTTGTTTAACAGCGAAACCGAGCGCATGTATCGCGATATGTTCGACAAACAGCTTGCTTTGAATATATCCAACGGCAAGGGCATAGGACTGGCAGCGGTGATCGAAAGGCAGTTGAGCCAGCAAACCGGTGTGATACCGGTATCCACTATGGATGTTGAGCAGGCTGTAGGTGCGCCTACAGGCGCACAAATAACACCGTGTACAGGCTGTGCGCCTGAAGGCGCACCTGCAGAAATCAAATCAACTCCGTGGGCTTCTGCTGATGAATTTGTCGATAGCGTCTGGCCCTATGCCGTGCGTGCCGGTAATGAACTGGGTGTGTGGCCGGAAGTGCTGGTGGCGCAGTCGGCACTGGAAACCGGCTGGGGCCAGCACATGCGCAGGCAGGAAAATGGCAGTCCGAGTTATGCGCTGTTTGGTATCAAGGCCGACAGCCGCTGGGAAGGTGATCGGGTGAGTGTGTCGACACTGGAGTTTCGTGATGGCGCCATGCAGCGCGAGCGGGCGCAGTTTCGTGCCTATGGCTCGGTGGCTGAGGCGTTTGATGATTATGTGGATTTCATCCAGCGTAATCCGCGTTACCAGCAGGCGCTGGCGAAGGGTTATGACCCGCAGGCCTGGGCTAGCGAGCTGCAGCAGGCGGGCTATGCCACCGACCCGGATTACGCCGACAAGATAGAACGTGTGCGCCAGAGCAGTGCGGTACAAATGAAGTTATCTGAATTCAAGTTGGCTAACAATCAGCCGATAACCTGATAAGGCCGGAGACCCATCATGCCTGATTTACTCGTTACCAGTCTTAGCGGATTGCGCGCCTATCAAACGGCGTTAGCCACCACATCGCACAATATTGCCAATGTCGGCAATGAAGCCTACACACGTCAGCGCGTTGAGCTGGACGCCCGTGTGCCGATACGTTATGGCAGTTCTTTTATCGGCCAGGGTGTCGATGTCACTAACATTCAACGTATTTTTGATAATTTCATTATCGAAAATTTACGTCAGTTCACATCATCAACTTCCAGCCTGGGCACGCTACAGGAACTGGCAACACGCGTTGAAAATATTACCGCCGATGAAAACAGTGGTTTAACGTCGGCCATGGATCATTTTTTTGGTGCCTTGAGCGATGTGGCGAATAATCCCTCTGCCAGCGCTCCGCGTATTGCCTTATTAGGTTCGGCAGAAATTCTGGAGCAGCGCTTTAATGCACTGGGTGAAGCACTGCGCGATATTGATAAGGAAGTGGATGCGCGCATTCGATATCAGATAACGGATATCAATGCACTCACATCGGAAATTGCCCGCGTCAACAGTGCCATCAGTGCAGTGAGCAGTGTGGATGAGCAACCCAATGATTTGCTCGACAAACGCGATGCCCTGTTAAAACAATTATCCGAAAAAATATCCATCACCGTGATCACTCAAAATGACGGCACCCTGAATGTACTGGCCGGTTCCGGGCAACTCCTGGTGTCGGGGCCTGTGACCAATACGCTGGTGGCGCAGGGTTCAGCATCTCAGCCTGATCGTACCGTGGTTGCATTGCAAAGCACGGGTGGTGGCGGTGCTGTGGATATCACATCATCATTGAATGGCGGTGAGCTGGGTGGCTTGCTGGATTTTCGCAATAATTTACTCGACAGCGTACAAAACAGGCTGGGCAGAACTGCCATTGCCCTGTCTGAAACTTTTAATGCGCAACATGTGCAGGGTTACGATTTAAATGGTGACATGGGCACCAATTTTTTTCGCACTGTTGGCACGGGTAATCTGAGTGGTGCATTTGGCGGTGATTATCTTGCCAATGGCGCCAACGTGGGCGACACGCTCACTTTCGATTTACAGTTTGATGGCCGCACCGTTACCGTTGCACATACCATTGTGGCCGGTGATACCAATGCAACCATTGCTGCCGGATTATTGACCGGTGCAGCAGGTATTGCAGCCGATGGTAATGTGACCAATCTGGGTGGCGGTGTTTATAGCCTGGCGGGTACCACACCAGGTATCTCTATGACATTTGAATTACGTGGTGATCAAATTCAATTCACCACCACCGGTGGTCCCAGCCCGTTGGGTAATAATCTGGTGATAACCAATGTTGCCGACGGTGTGGCTAACGATGCGGTTATCAATCTTGGGTTACTCGGTTCCAGCAGCACGCAATTTAATTTTGGCGCGGCCTCGAATGGTTCGCCTGCCATGTTTATGGGTCCCAGTAATTCAACTCTGAGTAATGCCAATAATACCGGCACCGGCGTGGTTAATTTTTCCATTACCGATGTGTCGCAATTAACCGTGTCGGATTATCGTGTGAGTTATGACGGTGCCAATTACAATGTGTTGCGTCTGTCAGACAATGTGACGGTTGCCAGTGGTGCCGGTCCGTTTAATGTGGACGGTATGGCGATCACACCAGGTGGTGTGCCTGCCGCAGGCGATTCGTTTTATTTGCGGCCAACGCGTCTTGGTGCTACCAGCTTTAGTGTTGAAATTTCGGATATTCGTGATATCGCGGCAGCAACACCAATTCGCACACTGAATGCAGCAGCCAATATTGGTACAGTGGGTGCGGCGTCCAGTTCGGTGGTCGATGCGCTGGATCCGGATTTAACACGCACAGTCGATATCTTTTTTGATCCTGCCAATCCGGCAGGCAGCTTTGATGTCGTGGATCGCGCCAGCGGAACGGTTCTGCAAAATAATGTGATTTACACACCGGGCATGTCAGTGACACAGAATGGCTGGCAAGTTCGGTTAACCGGCTCACCGCAGCCTGGTGATACGGTTACCGTAACGGAAAATACCAATTCTACCAACGACAACCGCAATATGTTGTTGCTGGCTGCATTACAAAATACGGCTGTAATGGATAATGGCGTAACCACATTCGAGCAATCCTATGCAACACTTAATGCGGAAGTGGGTGTGGTTACGCAACAGGCGAAAATTAATTACGATGTGGAAAAAACCTTGCTGGATAATGCCATTGCCAGCAGAGAAAGTTTATCGGGTGTGAACCTGGATGAAGAAGCGGCAGATCTGATTCGTTTCCAGCAGGCTTATCAGGCCCTGGCGCGAATTATCCAGACTTCACAAACATTGTTTGAATCTCTCATAAGCGCGGTATAGCGATGCGTGTTTCTACCTCATACATTCATATGCAGGGTGTTAAAAACATCCTCGAACAGCAGGCCAAACTGATTCGTACCCAGGATGAGCTGGCGCAAGGTAAAAAAATTCTGGTGCCATCGGATAATCCCAGTGCGGCTGCGCGCGTGCTCGATATTAATGAAGCGCTGGCGCAAATCACCCAATATGAAGAAAACGGCAATTACGCCACGCAACGATTGAACCTCGAAGAAACCACTATCGATAGTTCTATTAATGTATTGCAGCGCGTACGTGAGCTGGCGATTCAGGCCGGTAATACCGGCACTTATGATTTGCAGGCCCAGAAGGCAATCGCTGCAGAAATGAAAGAAAAATTAAAAGAATTGCTGGATTATGCCAATACCAAAGATGCAACCGGTGATTATTTGTTTGCCGGCTTCCAGTCAAAAATTTTGCCATTCACCACTGATGCAGCAGGGAATTATATTTACAACGGTGATCAGGGCCAGCTGGCGTTACAAATTGGTTCCAGCCGGCAGGTGGCCAGTACGGATTCCGGTGCCGAGGTTTATCAGTTAAATCGCACCGGTAACGGCGTATTTACAACAGATGCCAATATTACCAATGGTGGTACCGGCAGGATTTCAACGGGATCGGTGGTAACGCCATCACTGTATCCGGAGCAAGATTACTCAATAATCATGGCTGAAGTGTTTTCTGTAAATGTTAATACAGGAAGCAGCCTTGGCACTGTTAATGTTGCTTCCAGTCTGGCAACTAACGCACAGGATCCAGATTTTTCAAGCAGGGTAAATATATTTTTTGATCCAGTTAATCCGGCGGGCACTTTTGACGTTATTAATCCAGCTACCGGGGCTGTTCTGCAAAATGATGTTGTATACACAACTGGCATGACTGTGAGTCAAAATGGCTGGCAGGTAGAATTAGCTGGGTTGCCACAGCCAGGTGATACTTTAAGCATAACGCCCAATCCACTGCAGTATGAATACAATGTTATAAATAAAACAACAGGTGCAACAGTGCTTGCTGCGCAACCTTATACGGCTGGTAGTGCAATTGCATTTGATGGTATTCAGGTAGAAATTAGTGGTCAGCCTGTTGATGGTGATGTGTTTACCGTTGAGGCCAGTCGACATCAGGATATTTTTACAACCCTGCAGAATTTAATCACCAGCCTGGAAACACCGGGTTCAACGGAAGTGCGCGGCGTATTGGGTGGTGATTATATTAACAATGGTTTTAATGCCGGTGATACTGTCACCTTCGATTTGAACTTTGATGGCCAGACCATCAACTTCTCAGTAACACCGCCCACACCTACCAACAACGAAGTAGCTACAGCAATGATGACAACAATTGCCGGTACCGCCGGTATTGTTGCCAATCCGGATGGTACTTACACTTTGCCTGGTACCACGCCGGGTGTCAGCGTTACATTCAGACGTGTGGGTGACAACATCGAATTTATTACAACAGGTGGTGTGCAGGATAATGCCAACAGTGTCGTTATAAATAACATAACGGATACCACTAATAATGCCGTGCTTTCCATAGTGGCCAGTGGTAACAGCGTTGCATCACAAACGACGTTAAATGCCGCCGTAGTCGGTGACTCGGCCAGTTATCTTGTAGGTGCCCCACCCAAAGCTTATTTGTCGCAGCAAATTGATAATGCACTGAATAACATGGATCGCTCCATGGATAAAATGATTGATGTGCAAACCCGAATCGGTGGCCGTATTAATTCCATTGAAAGTCAGGCCAGTGATAACGAAGCCAAGAAAGTTTATTTGCAGGGTGTGCGTTCGGATATCCAGGATCTGGATATGGCGGAAGCGATTTCCAACCTGACTTTTCAGACAACGGCATTGCAAATTGCCCAGCAGACATTTGTGAAGATTCAGGGATTGAATTTGTTTGATTACATTCGGTAACTGTTGTCGTTGTTTTTATTGTTTACTGATTATCACACCCGGTAAACAATCCAGGTAATCTGCTTTCCCCGTCAGTAACCATGACCGTATATACAACAGTAACTCCTGATATACCTCCCGTCCCGGCATTCCCACAAACCCCCTACATAAGTGGTTACCACAGGGCTAAAATCCACATAAGACACGGCCTGTAACCCGATTGTGTGATGATGCTGGCAAAGTCAGTTACTATATAAATCAATAGCTTATGTAGATGATCACCAGCACAAAAAATATTTGCAT
>JACPVK010000400.1 GCA_016191795.1 Gammaproteobacteria bacterium | reverse complement strand
TCTGTTAAGTAAGATAGGATGCCATGATGAAAAGAATGTATATGATTCTGCTGGTATTAATATCAGCAACTCATCTCACGACCTGGGCTGATACCCGGAACACGGCGAGCGCTATTCTACACGGCCAGGGATTGCTGTGGAAAATTGAAAAGCCGGGCATGCTGAGCAGCCATATTTTCGGCACCATGCATGTAAGCGATCCACGTGTCACGCAGTTGCCACCCGTGGTGGATAAGGCCTTTGAGGGCGCTGATCAATTCGTCATGGAAATGTTACCGTCTCCACGAGCGATGGAAGTGATTTCACAAGGCAGTTATTTTCAGGATGGGCGACGGCTTAAGCATTTGATGGAGGCGGAAGATTATTTACGCCTGTCACGAGTACTCACCAATAACTTGCGATTACCCGAGACCCTGTACAGCCAGATGCGTCCCTGGGCGGTGTTGATGCTGGTGAGTATGCCGGCTGAAGATATGGCCAGCAATAAAGTCCTGGACATGCTGCTGTATCATCGTGCAGAGCAGCGCGGTATGGATTTGTATGGTCTGGAAACAGCGCAGCAGCAGCTGGCAGCGCTGGAGAGTCCGACCCTGGAGGAGCAGTTGTGGTTATTAAACAAATCCGTTGCCAGATATCCACAGCTGAAATCAGATGTGCGAAAAATGCTGGCGTTGTATTTACAACGTGATCTCGCTGGTCTGGTTGCGATGCAACAGCAACACAATCAGAGTGATTCAGAGATAGATGACCGCTTTATGTCCGAACTGCTGGATCAGCGCAACCATCGCATGGTGGCACGTTTGCAGAGTTTGTTGCAGCAGGGAAACTTATTTATAGCCATAGGCGCCCTGCATTTGCCGGGCAACAATGGTGTGCTGCATTTGCTGGAGCAACAGGGTTACAAGGTAACGCCTGTTTATTGATATTAAGTGGCAAGTTTAAAGTTTAAAGTAGCAAGTAAAAGCCTTTTTACTTCGCTATTATCCAGCTTTCTTCCTCGCCAGCATGTAATGGAATAATCCGGTCATTGCCCAGTGGAAAATCTTTTGGTACTGTCCAGGTTTTTTTGATCATGGTTATTTTTTCACTGTTTCGCGGCAGGCCATAAAAGTCGGCGCCATAAAAACTGGCAAAGGCTTCCAGTTTATCGAGTGCGTTGTTTTCTTCAAAAATTCTTGTGTACAACTCTATGGCCAATGGCGCCGAAAATATACCGGCACAGCCACAGGCATTTTCTTTTCGGTGTTGCGCGTGTGGCGCGCTGTCTGTGCCGAGAAAAAACTTTTTATTACCGGATGTGACAGCAGCGACCAGCGCCTTGCGATGACCTTCGCGTTTTAGTACGGGCAGGCAGTAGTAATGCGGACGTATGCCGCCTTTAAACAGGGCATTGCGGTTATACATCAGGTGTTGTGGTGTCACGGTGGCAGCAATGTTGTCTGCGGATTGCAGTACAAAATCAGCGGCTTCCCTGGTAGTGATATGTTCGAACACGATTTTAAGTTGCGGAAATTTATCGGCGGTTGGTATAAGTACGCGCTCAATAAAATATTTTTCACGATCGAATACATCAATGTTGGCGTCTACCACTTCGCCGTGTACCAGCAATGGCATGCCGCATTCCTGCATGGCTTCCAGAACCGAATAGCAATTGCGAATGTCAGTGACGCCGGCGTCAGAGTTTGTTGTTGCACCAGCGGGATACAATTTGATGCCATGAATCTGATTAGATTGTTTAGCACGTCGAATCTCTGCCGGTGGGGTGTTATTGGTCAGATACAGCGTCATGAGTGGTTGAAAATCGGCGTTGGCCGGAATGGCGGCCACAATACGTTGACGATAATCCAGTGCCTGTTCGGTGGTCGTTACCGGCGGCGTTAAATTCGGCATCACGATGGCACGACCAAACCGTCTGGCCGTGAAGGGCACAGTATCTTGCAGTGCATCGCCGTCACGCAGGTGTAAATGCCAGTCGTCCGGGCGGGTAAGTGTAATTTGCATAGTCAAAGTTCGCGTTGCATGTGTGGCTGATATATTATCTCGCCACTGTTAAAAACACACTGATTGAGATGCTCTGGCTGTCCAAGCAATTTTTTTACATCTGTTTGATGAAAAGGGGGCCACAGCATTTGCCGTGGTCGCAGGGGTTATTGCGAGCTGCCATATTGGCCTATTTCCTCACCGGCGTCTTGCAGATGCTGACCAAAGCGCCGCTGGAAGCTGTGTTGCCGATGATGATGGTTGATGTGGCGGTGATGTTGCTGTACGCCTGGGCATGCTTGAAAGCATTTAATTATCCGGCTCGATTTGTACAAATGGCAACCGCTATGGCAGGCACGGGTACTCTATTCCAGTTATTGGCCTGGCCATTAATGGCATATCTTGATTATCAACAGGATATTCCGTCGCCGGGCACATCAATATTGCTGGTATTTATTATGGGCTGGAATCTTGCGGTTTATGCGCATATTTTTCGTGAGTCTTTCAACGTGCGACTGTTGTCGGCATTTGTATTAACTCTGGCCTACACCGCGATCATTGTCAGTGTCAGTCAATTTTTATTTCCAGGCGTGGGAGTCTGAATGCATATTCATATATTGGGTATTTGTGGCACGTTTATGGGTGGTGTGGCGGCACTGGCACGACAGGCAGGTCACGAAGTAACCGGCTCCGATGCCAATGTTTATCCGCCTATGAGCACGCAACTGGAACAACAGGGTATCGCCCTGATGCAGGGTTACGACGCTTCGCATTTACAAGTCACAGCTGGCCAGACTGAAATAGATCAGATTGTTGTTGGTAATGTGATGTCGCGTGGTAACCCGGCGATTGAATACATGTTAAATCGCGGACTGTCATACACTTCAGGGCCGCAATGGCTGGCTGAAAATGTATTGCGTGATCGCTGGGTGCTGGCTGTGGCAGGTACTCATGGAAAAACAACTACCAGCAGTATGCTGGCGTGGATACTGGAATATGCCGGATTAAAACCGGGCTTTTTGATTGGCGGTGTACCGGCCAATTTTGGTGTGTCGGCGCGGCTGGGTGAAAGTCCGTTTTTTGTTGTTGAGGCCGATGAATACGATACGGCATTCTTCGACAAGCGTTCGAAGTTTGTTCATTATCATCCACGTACGGTGATACTGAATAATCTTGAGTTTGATCACGCCGATATTTTTGAAAATCTTGACGCCATTAAAAAACAGTTTCACCACCTGGTGCGCATTGTCCCTGGTGAAGGTTTACTGGTAGTCAATGGCGAAGATAAAAACCTGGCAGAGGTGCTGCGCAAGGGTTGCTGGACGCCAACAGAAACCTTTGGTGAAGACCAGACATCAAGCTGGCGCAGTGACCAGGTGTCTGCTGATGGCAGAAATTTTACTATTTCAATAAATGGAATTAATTATGGCGCGGTGCACAATACATTGCTTGGACGTCACAATCGACTCAACGCGCTGGCAGCTATTGCCGCTGCACGCCATGCCGGTGTGCCGGTTGCGCAATCCATTGAGGCCTTAACACATTTCAAGGGTGTTAAACGGCGCATGGAATTGCGTGGCGAATTTAATGGTATTCGCGTGTATGATGACTTTGCGCATCATCCCACGGCTATTATCGAAACGCTTTCCGGGTTGCGTGCTGCCGCAGGCTCGGCTCGTATCTGGGCGGTGCTGGAGCCGCGTTCCAATACCATGCGTATGGGCGCGCACAAACAACAGCTGGCGCCATCCCTGTTGCAGGCTGATCAGGTATTGATGTATCAACCCGAAGAAATTGACTGGGATATGCAATCAGTAGTTGATGAGCTGGGAGTTAAAGGCCGCTTGTTGCGTACCATTGATGACATTGTTTTATTGCTGTCAAAGGAAGTGCGGCCTGGCGATCATGTGCTGGTAATGAGTAATGGTGCATTTGGTGGCGTGCATCAAAAAATTGTGGATGCTTTAAAGTAATTATGGCAATTAAACAGAAATCAATTGTGCTCGCTTTGACTGGCGCGTCTGGTGTGCAATACGGCGCGCGCTTGCTGGAAGAATTACTGGCAAAAAATCACAAGGTATATTTGCTGGTTACAAAAGCGGCGCAGGTTGTCATAAAAATGGAAACGGATCTGGATTGGCCGGCGGACAGTAAATCATTGCAACAATTATTGTGCAAGCGCTATGCAGTGACTGATGTTTTGTTAAAAGTGTGTGGTGAAAATGAATGGACATCGCCGATTGCCAGCGGATCTTCATCCGTAAATGCCATGGTGGTGTGCCCGTGTTCAATGGGTACCTTGTCATCTATAGCGGTGGGTGCCAGCGGAAATTTAATGGAACGTGCAGCGGATGTGATATTGAAAGAGCGTAAGAAGCTGATACTGGTGCCAAGGGAATCACCGTTTTCCGATATTCATCTGGAAAATATGCTGAAGCTTTCGCGCATGGGTGCGGTGATATTGCCACCCAGTCCAGGCTTTTATAATCAGCCCAAAACCATCAATGATGTGATTGATTTTGTGGTGGCCAAAGTGCTGGATCATTTAGGTGTTGAGCAGCACTTGCAGCCGAGATGGGGCGAAGCAGAGGATAAATAATAAATACGCTACAGCGAAAAACGAACGGGCCGATTCAAATGAATCGGCCCGTTAGATTTAAGATGCCTGGCTAATGCAAACGTCTTCGGCTTGCAAGCCTTTCTGACCTTCAATCATATTGAATTCCACTTTCTGGCCATCTTTCAGGGTTTTGAATCCATCACCGCGAATAGCTCTGAAGTGAACAAAAACATCCTGGCCTCCATTTGCTTCAATGAAGCCATATCCTTTTGAGTTATTAAACCACTTTACTGTTCCAGTTTGACGCTCTGACATATCAAGTTACCTTTTGTCATTTCTCTGTTTAAGCAATCCAGCAAAACAGAGTGTTTGTTGAATCAGGAAGCGGATGCCACATCCTCGGCCTGCAACCCTTTTTCTCCTGTAGAGATATTGAACTCAACTCTTTGGCCTTCAATCAGTGTTCGATGACCCTGGCCTCGGATTGAGCGGAAGTGGACAAAGACATCATCACCATTATCACGTGTAATGAAGCCAAAGCCCTTATTGGTATTAAACCACTTAACAACACCGGTTTCACGTGATTTGTTTATATAAGAAGGTGAGGGTTGATCAGTTTGCGACGTGGTTTTGGTTTTATTATTAGTAACTACTAATGCAGTAATAATCGTAGAAGCAAAAAACAATACGCCCAATATGGCTAGTTCTGCCGAGCTGGTGTTGTTCAGGGTATATACGGCAATGGCGGTGGCAACAGTAGAAGTAATGGCGCTGATAGTCAGGCTGCGGATAAGGGTGTTACTCATGTGGTATGTCTCACTCTGGATAATTGTTAAATAAAAAACTGACGCTGGGAAATTACGCAGTGCGTGTCAAACTGCGGTCGCGCTTCCGATTCGAAGCGAGGGATGTGGAACAGGGAGCTTCACTGCTGACATGTCAGGCGGGTATAACCCGTCTGCCGAATGGCGACGAGTCATTATAAGGATTTTCTTACAATCAAAAAAGATTGTTCGGCCTGCCGGGCTGTTTATTTTCCGGATAAGGATTTTTCAGCAGCGACATTTTGTTCGTTGGCAATGCGGGTCAATAACTCGTCCACGGCGGTATCCCCCGGCATTTGCAGGTGAAACCCCTGCTTTTTCAGGTTATCAATGATCGTTAGCGGGTTTTCACGTGCCAGTTTTTTGTCGGCATGGATTTCGAGTTGCATGCTGAAATCCAGTCGGCCCAGGTGTTTGCTCAAGTCAGGCGGCAAACAACTGTAGTCATCACGCTCGCGCAAATAAATATACATATCGGCTTTGGCCGAACAACGGTAGATATAACAGGTGATGGCTTTCATTCTAGAGTCGTTGCATAACGATTTCGGCCGCAGCCAGGGTATGGCGCAAGTCATCATCACTATGTGCCGCGCTGACGAATCCGGCTTCATAAGCTGAAGGCGCAAGATAAACGCCCTGATCCAGCATGCCATGAAAGAATCGTTTGAAGCGTTCGGCATCGCACTGCATTACCTGTTCAAAGTTACTGACTTTATCCTCTTCGGTAAAAAACAGCCCAAACATGCCGCCGACGCTATTAGTGGTGAACGGGACGCCCACACTGCGTGCTTTATCGCGTAAGCCACCGGTGAGCCTGCTGACCCTGGATTGCAGATTGTCGTAAAAACCTTCAGCCGAAATCAGTTCCAGGGTTTTCAGTCCGGCTGCCATGGCTACCGGATTGCCAGACAAGGTGCCGGCCTGATAAATCGGGCCCAGCGGAGCAAGGCGCTGCATGACGTCCCGACGGCCACCAAAAGCCCCCACTGGCATGCCGCCACCTATGATTTTTCCAAGTGTGGTGAGATCAGGCTTGATGTTGTAGAGCGCCTGGGCGCCGCCCAGTGCCACCCGAAAGCCAGTCATGACTTCGTCAAAAATCAGCAAGCTGCCATGTTTGTCGCAAACTTCTCGCAGGGTTTGCAGGAAGCCGGGAGTGGGCGGGATGCAATTCATGTTGCCGGCAACCGGTTCCACAATCACACAGGCTATGTCTTTGCCCAGGCGATCAAATGTATGTCTTACCTGGTCGCTGTCGTTGTAATTGAGCGTCAAGGTGTGTTTGGCGAGTGTAGCCGGCACACCGGGTGAGCTGGGCACGCCCAGGGTGAGTGCGCCGGAGCCGGCCTTCACCAGCAGGGAATCGGAATGACCGTGATCGCAGCCTTCAAATTTGACGATGTTGTCGCGGCCAGTGAAGCCTCGTGCCAGGCGAATGGCGCTCATGGTGGCTTCTGTGCCCGAGCTCACCATACGTACCATTTCTATAGAAGGCATGATCTGGCAGATGGTCTCGGCCATCAGGGTTTCAATTTCGGTGGGGGCGCCGAAGCTCAGGCCTTTTTCGGCGGCGTCTTTTACCGCGCGAATAACCTCGGGATGTGCGTGCCCCATGATCATCGGGCCCCAGGAGCCGACATAATCAATGTAGCGCTTGCCATCCGTGTCCCAGATGTAGGCACCGGCAGCGCGGTCAATGTAAACCGGTGTGCCGCCTACGCCCTTGAATGCGCGTACCGGAGAATTAACGCCGCCGGGTATGTGTTGTTGTGCCTGGTTGAATAAGTCGATCATGCTCATGGTGTGTTATCCGCTGAATGGGTATGCTTTAAATTTCGCCTGAACGTCGAGTGTCGCATGCGCACTCTCCCGTAGGGTAATTTGGAGTTGCTGCACAGCATGCACTAAATTGGGCGGCATTTTACAGCAAAAAACCACGAGGTGTTTATGACGGATCGTATTCGATGTGACTGGGCAGGTAATGACCCGCTCTACCAGCATTATCATGACAGGGAATGGGGCAGGCCCAGCCATGATGATCGTCACCTGTTTGAAATGTTGATCCTGGAGGGTGCCCAGGCCGGGCTCAACTGGATCACCATCTTGCGTAAACGCGAAGGCTACCGGCGCGCGTTCAATGACTTTGATGCTGAGAAAATCGCACGATACACGCCCGCAAAAATCGAAAAACTGATGCTCAACCCGGACATTGTGCGTAACCGGTTAAAAATCAATGCGGCAATCACTAATGCGCAATGTTATCTGGATGTGGTCAGGGAGTATGGAAGCTTCGATCGTTATATCTGGCAGTTTGTCGAGGGCAAACCGGTTATTAATAAATGGAAAACCCAGAAACAGGTTCCTTCCATGACAGCGCAAAGTGACGCCATGAGTCGTGCCCTGAAAAAGCGCGGCTTTAAGTTTGTTGGCAGTACTATCTGTTATGCTTATATGCAGGCTGTCGGTATGGTCAATGATCATCTGACCGGCTGCTTTTGTTACAAAAAATCCAGGTAGTCAACTCAATGTCTGAAACCCGTTTACGCCTGGATATTGAAATATCGCAACTGGAAAAATTCTGCAATCAGTTACTGACGCGCTCACGCGATATTGTAAAAACCCATGAGTCCCTGATTACGCTGGAAACATTTATAAAGGTGTTTGCCAGTGGACAGCAGGGTAGTGAAAGTTATATGGCTATTGAGGCTCTAATCGGGCGTTATACCGAACAAACCCGACAGCAATTGTTGCAACAAAAAAACCTGGAACTGATATCAGCATTGCAACATCGTGATGTGTCGGCCGTGGCGGCAGTGCATACGCCTTTATCACGCAACGGGTTTTATTTGATATTGCAATCAGTCGGCGCAGTGTTGCCGCGAGATGAGCTGGGCGCATTGCAGGACTGGTCAATAAAATGGACCCAGGACGCAAAACAGAAAGCAGATAAGCTGTCCCGATATCCCGACGCGCCTGACTTCAAGGCGGCGGGTATCGTTCTGGAGCAATACCTTGCCATGGTTGATGTGAGCCGTTATCTGGAATCGCTGGCCTAGCACCAGAGCAAGTGTTTGCTATTTAAATAATGTGGCAAATTGTTTGCTGCGATATTCAATGTCATTTGAATTGAGTATGTCGGTAATCACCGCAATCATGTCGGCACCGGACAGGATTAAAGACGGCGCCTGTTCCAGGGTTATGCCGCCGATGGCGCAAACCGGTATCTTTAATTTTTTTTTGGCCATGGCAAGTAATGCAGAGTCGGCACGCACCGCTTCCGGTTTGGTGCTGGAGGAAAAAAAACTGCCAAACGCAATATAATCGGCCCCGTTTTTTTCGGCGCTAACAGCTAGATCAAACTGGTTGTAACAGGATGCGCCAATAATTTTGTTGCCAAGTTGTTGGCGCGTTGAGGACAGATTAGCATCCTCTTTTCCAAGATGAACCCCATCTGCGTCGACGCGTAATGCCAGTTCTATGTCATCATTAATGATAAGTATGGCGTGATATTTATCGCATAAAGCTTTTAAGGCAGTAGCTTGCTGCGTGCGCTTTACAGAGTCGTTTGATTTATCGCGGTACTGAATAATACTGGCGCCACCACGCAATGCCTGTTCAACCGATACGGTGAAACGGTTTTGCGGAATTAATTTTTCGTCGGTGATGACATACAGGCCGCGCAGTATTTTGTTTGCCGATGCTGTCATGGCTCTGCCCGGAAGCTGCGGTCAGGAACCAGCTGGCCAGTGCCCGGTGCATGGGCATGAGTCAGCGATTGATAGGTGTAATCCAGTGCCTGCTGTGAGGCCTGAACAATTTCTGTTTGTCTGGCTATGAAGGCGGCCAGACTGGCAGCCAGTGTACAGCCGGAGCCATGATATTCTCCAGGCAAACGCTGGTATTGAAATGATTGCAGGTGTTCTGATCCACGATACAGGTGATGCTCCACTTCCTGGGTGCTGGCGTGTGTGCCAGTCAATAAAATATGCTTCACACCGGTTTGTGCTATGCATTCAATGACAAGTTGCCGGTCGATTGTTTCGGCACAGGCAGCGAGTCGACGTGCTTCAATCGTGTTGGGTGTGGTTATAAAAGTGTATGGCAGAATCAGTTTGTTAATGGCATCAATTAAATGTGAAGTCGATAAACTGCTGCCACCACCCGCTGCAAGTATTGGATCAAGTATGACCGGGATTTGCGGATACTCACGCAGTAAGCAATGAATGGCGTCGGCAATAGCAACACTACCTAACATGCCAATTTTTATCGCATTAACCTTCATATCATTTAGTACGGTGCGTGCCTGGCGCAAAATTAATTGCGCATCAACGCATTCAAAATGTTGCACATTGCGGGTGTCCTGTACCGTTAAGGCGGTAATAACCGCAGTGGGATGACAGCCCTGGTAGCTAATCGCTTCAATATCGGCCTGTATGCCGGCGCCACCCGAGGGATCAAGACCGGAGAGACAAAGCACAACCGGTTTTGATGTCATTTCAGTGTGCCGGCTTGCTTCGCCAGAAAACAGGTTTTGGCTGACTGCTCAAAAGAACACGTCCATTTGTAAGCCAGGTTTAAGGATTTGGCTGCGGTATAGACGCCGTGACCGCGAACAACAGTAATCGGATGTTGTAACAACATGTCGGATACCAGTTCGGCGGCATCCTGCACATAACGTTCATAGGGAATAGTGATGACCGGAATTTTTTTAAAATATAAATGGCCTTCAAAATCGGCGGGATAAAAATCCTTGCCATCCATGGTCATGGCCACACTGTATGCGCCGTGGCTGTGTAATACGGCATTGACGGCGGGATTTTTTTTCATGATGGCAAGATGTAACGGCGCGTCGAGTGAGGCGCCTGGTGCTGGTTTTTCCTGCAGCGAGCAGGCAATCAATTCATCTGCAATGAGGGTGTCGGCGCAGCTTCCGGTAGGTGTGACCCAGATGGTATTGCCATCACGTACCGAGGCGTTGCCGCTATGTGAATCGTTGTAGCCGTAAATTCTTAACCAGTGGTTATAGCGAATCAGTTCGTCTTTGATATTCATGGTGAAAGTGTCGGATAGCGGAGGCGACTTGGCAAGTCCAATTTTTATCAAGATTCGGCATGCCGCACGGCGGGATTTTATAAGTACTGGTCAGGATGGGGAAAAGTTGATTTTAACAGGAGATGTTAACTGACATGCCGGCAAGTTTCGCTTAATTCCGAAATGCGTTTGCGTATGTCCTGACTTTCCTGATTGGCTGGATCCAGTCGTAACCATTCCTTGTAATCACGTAATGCGGGTTGGCAGCATTCGAGGCGGTCAAAAATAACGGCGCGAGCCTTGATGGCATCGGCTTTATCGGCGTCGAGTCCTACCATGGTGTCGGCCATGGTGAGTGCTTTTTCCCATTGTTTGTCCTGCATGTATAAATTACGCAGATTGCGCATTACGCGAATAATAATATCTTTTTTACTGCTGGTAGCTAACAGCCCCTGGTAATGAAAACGCTTTAACTGTTCGCCGTAATATTCCTGTATGCGATCATCCAGATCTTCTTCCGTGAGTGATATGCCGCCAAAATAGGGATCAAGCACGATCGCACCATCATCGATTTCCAGTTTAACCAGGAAGTGACCGGGAAATGAGACACCGTCCAGCGGTACGCCGAGTTCGCTGGCCAGTTCCATATACAGGATGGACAGGCTGATGGGTATGCCGAGTTTGCGATCAAGGACGTCATTGAGAAAGCTGTTGCGTGGATCGTAATAATGCGATGAGTTACCTTCGTAACCCTGTTCGACAAACAGTACCTGATTGAGGCGGGAAAGCACTTCGGCAGCATTGGGGTGCGTGGGCAGGGAGTTACGAATTTCACCCGCCATTTGATGTATGCGCTGCATATAGGTGTCGATGTCCAGATCGGGGTATTCGAGGCGCGCAACCATCAATGCCGCCTTGGCCAGATTGATCTGCTGGTCGGGCTGCGTAAGGAATCGCTCAAACTGATGCTTGGCCTGGGTGTCTAGCATGGGGAGTCCGTTTGGGTTTGGCCAAATGAGTCTGGTTCAGAGGCGGTTGTTTTTCAAGCTTCGCTGGTATCACTTGAGGGGGCTAATAGCCCCGTTCGTCCAGTTAGTTAGTCCGTTAACACGAACGGGTTACCCACGGCTAAGGTGGGTTACATTGTCTACTTATAACGCATGCGAGTGCCATGTAACAACGACAATGTTATTTCTTCCGGACCTAGCTGGGTTGGGAAATAGGCGCCGGATATATGTGCGCCATGAATA
>JACPVK010000388.1 GCA_016191795.1 Gammaproteobacteria bacterium | reverse complement strand
CCGAGAGTATGTTCGACTAACACGCTTGCGTTATCTCGTTGAATAACAATCAACACAGCGGCATGCATAACCAGTGACAGGCCTATAAAAATACCCAGATGCTGATTGCGTAAACTCATGTCACTATTCCATGCTGTAACTCAGGGATACAAACACAGTACGGCCAGGGTTGTTGTAGTACTGAACGGTTTCGTATTCTTTATCGAGCAGGTTATCAATCTTGCCGTTGAGGCTAAGTGATTTTGAAAAATCATATCGGCTGCGCAGATTTACCAGGCTGAAACCGGGCAGGGTGACGAGGTTGTCTGCATCACTGAATCGACTGCCAAATGCCTGCAGGCTAATACCGGCACTGGCATTTTCATAATCACGATCAAGATCGATTCGTGCAGATTGTCGTACACGACGTTGCAATACATTGCCGCTGACATTATCCCGTGGATTGGTCAGGTTGATGTTACCGCGAACTGTCCAGGAAGAGAGTTTGGTAGAGATTTCTGTTTCCATGCCTTCAAGTGTAACCGCGCTGACATTGGCCGGTGACCAGGATGAATAGGGGTCATTGGGATCAACAGGTGTCCATTCAATCAGGTTGTCTATTTGCGTTCTGTAGATGTTAAGTGAAAACTGCGTGGCGTTGTTATTAATGCGCGTCATGATTTCAACCGAGCGCGATTCTTCCGGTAACAAACCGGGATTTCCGCCATAAGGTGAATACAGATCATTAAAAGTGTGCGATTTGAACGCACGGCCATAAGATGCGGTCATGTTGGCGTTTCCAGAAAAGTTCCAGCGCCAGTCGATATTGCCGGTCTGGTGATGGCCGAAGGCTTCGTTGTTATCACTGCGTAATGCCAAAACTATATTTTGATGTGCGAAGCCGGTTTGAATCTGGCCGAAGACAGCGCGATTATCACGACTGGAAACAGTATAACTGGTGGAGGTATCAATTTCTTCCGCCAGTCTGTCATAACCCAGCGTAAAAGTGTTATCGGAATTTAAATGATAGTCACCTTGCCAGGTGAACTGTTTGCGTAAGGTATCGAACTGGCCATTATCCAGGCTGTTTTTAAAAGCACTGTTTTCGTCGCGTTGACTGCTAAGGCGAATAACATTATCCAGCTCGTCAGCGAGATATAATTTTAACTCGCTATTCAGAATGTTTTGTGCGGAATCGGCCCAATCAATATCTGTTGAAATGGGGCTATAACTGTCGTCGTAGTGAGTAGTGGCATCTGTGTGGAAAAAATTGACACTGATGTCGCTGATGTCTCCCAGTGCACGATTAAATCCAGCAGTGAGCGAACGATTTTTATAACCGTCCTTATCCGGGTTGTTATTGTTGAGTGAGCTTATGCCGTCTGTTTGCGTGGAGGCAGCATGCAGGGTGTAATGACCGAGTGATGAGTTGCCACTGATACCGGCATCTGCCTCACGCGTATTGTATGTGCCATATCCAGCTTTGGCATTAACACGCGTGTTATCACCGCCCTTGCGGGTAAAAATTTGTATAACACCGCCGATGGCTTCCGAGCCGTACAAACCGGAACGCGGACCACGCACAATTTCAATGTGATCGATTTGCTCCAGTGGAATATTTTCGATGGCTGTCGTGCCAAGTGTGGCTGAGCCGATGCGCACGCCATCAATCATAAACAGGGTGTGGCCGGTAGCGGTGCCGCGTAAATACAAAGAGGCCAGTTTGCCCAGGCCGCCCTGTGTGGTCAGATCGATGCCCGGCAGATTTTGCAGTAAATCCGGTAAACTCAGTGCCTGTGATTTTTCGATATCTTCGCGGGTTATAAGCGTAACCGGCGCCAATGTTTGCGAGACTGTAACCGGTGTGCGTGTTGCGGTAACAATTAAGGGATCGTGAACAGTGCCGGTGTTATTGGTTGCCGGAATATCTGTATTCTGCACAAGGCTGTCGCTGGTTATGGTTTCAGCGTGAGTTTGTTGTGCAATGAAAATGGATGTAAAAAAAACAGCTGAATTGAAATAACGCGTCATCACGAAAATGTCCTCTGCACCGCCCGTGCAATCTGGCGCGGAGGACGAGGGGAGTGTGATTAATACACGCCCAGCTAACCGCCCGCCGCAGTTGTGGAAAATGCGTAACAGGCCGGTCTCCGGGCTGATGAGTGAAGCATGGCTTCGGGTGAATTGCCTTCCCATGCCTGTGGCACAGTGGCACAACAATTCACCTTAACTCACTTACCGTTGCGGGGGCAGCTCAGGCTTTGCGCAGAAGTGAATCTGACGCGCACCTGATTCCCGATTAAACCTGCTCAACGAATTGAGCTGGGTACCTGGTACATAAATAGTGGCGGAACTGTATTCCGATGGCGGCATGCAGTCAAGTTACACCGCGGTGAAAATTTACCGGAGGCAGTGTCGAATTTTTGTGGCGGGTGTAGCAAGCGTCGGCTGACAGCGTGTTGTTTCAATGGCTTAGCTGACATGCAGTTGTAGGTTGGGCACGTTGTTTGTGCCCACCGGTTCGACGTCTCGCGTGGGCAGGAAAAGCATGCCCACCCTACGGTAATGTGCTGCGTAATTTATTTTGGCTGGAGATGGCAGCACATCTGCCGCGAATGGCGATATTTTCATGGTGAAGTGTTTGCACGATTTTGTAGGGTGGGCACGTTTGTGTGCCCACCGGTTCAACGTTCCGCGTGGGCAGGAAAAGCATACCCACCCTACGGTAATGTGTTGCGTGATTTATTTTGGCTGGAAATAGCTGCCGTGTTCGCCCCGTATGGCAATGATTTCATGTTTGAATGTTTGCGCCAGATGTGGCGGCGTTAATAATTCGGTTGCCGCGCCCTGCAGGACTTCGCCATCGCCATTGAGTAACAAAACATAATCACAAAACCGCGCCGCCAGATTGATGTCATGCAAAGTCATGATCAATGCTCGCTGGTTGCTACGTGCAAACTGGCACAGGCTGTCCAGAATATTGATCTGGTAATGTAAATCCAGATGGCTGTTGGGTTCATCCAGCAGATAAAAAGTCGGGTCTTGTGCAAACAGGGTGGCAATCGCTACGCGCTGGCGCTCGCCGCCGGAAAGATGTTGCACGGATTTATTTTCCATGGTGTGCATGTCAACTTGCTGCAAGGCCTGGCGAGCGATGGCGAAATCGGATTCATTTTCCCATTGCCAGTTATTGATGTGCGGATGCCGCCCGGTGAGTACGGTTTCCAGAACAGTGGCGGGAAAACTGTCTTCGTGGTGTTGCAATAGCACGCCGGTTTTTTGTGCAATCTGTTTGCGCGTGAGTTGTATGATGTTTTGTTCGTCAAGCAATATGTCTCCGGCCGCCGCGTCACGTAAACCGGCCAGCGTGTGCAGCAAAGTGGTTTTACCAATGCCGTTGCGCCCGAGTATTCCCCAAACCTGGCCGGGGGTAATGGTTAAATCAAGTTGCCGGCAAACCTGCTTGCCGGCGATATCGATGGATAACTGTCTGCATTGCAAACTCATGATTGTTTGCCTGCCATGCGCTGTAACAAAAACAGAAAGAATGGCACACCAATAAAGGCAGTAATCACACCAACAGGTAATTGTTGCGGTGCAATGAGGATGCGCGCGAAAGTGTCGGCAATGAGTAACAAACTGCCACCGAGTAACGCACAGGCAGGTAAGAGTAGGCGGTGATCGCTACCCATGATCATGCGTAACATATGCGGTACGATTAATCCAATAAAGCCCACGCTGCCAACCTGCATGACCGCAAAGGCGGTGAGTAAAGAGGCCAGTAAAAATAATCCAATACGCAAATATTTAACGTTAACGCCCAGCGCACTGGCTTGCATATCGCCACGCGCCAGAATATTGAGTTGCCGAGCCAGCGCAAAACTCACTACCAGTGAAAAAATTAATACAACCAATGCGGAAATATGGGCACTGGCTTGCGAAATATCACCCATCATCCAGAATAACATGCCGCGCAATGGTTGCTCGGGTGTAACCGATAATATGAAATTAATCACGGCTCCCCAGCCCGCTGCCAACACCACACCGGTCAGTAATAATCGCGTCGGATGCCAGCTGCCATGCGAATGCGCCAGGCCAAATACCAGCAAGATCGAACACAGGGCACCGGCGAGTGCGCTAAATGAAATGAATACGGCGCCCATGCCAAAAGAGACGGCCAGTAACGCCGCTACGGATGCGCCGCCGGAAACACCCAGTATGTAAGGATCGGCCAATGGATTGCGCAATAATACCTGCATCAACGCGCCCGCCAGCGCCAGCAATCCACCGCTGACAAATGCCACATAAGCGCGCGGTGCGCGTAAATCCATCACGATACTTTGTTCAATACCGGTTTGATTGCCGATGAGCGTTTGCACTACGTCATGCAGCGAAATGCTGTAACTGCCCAGCGTCAATGCCAGGGTGAAGCTGGCGAGGCTGAGGAGTATGAGTGAGGTTATTAGAATGATTGGGCGAGACATGGAGGGGATTATATTGATTGTTGGGGGGATTGTTTAAGGAAATTTTTAGTTGTGATGTTATGCATGGGAATGCAGATTTGTGATTGTATTGTTTACTGTATTAGCACCTGGCTTTGAAAGCTTTATTCCGCCCTCGCTGGGCGGGTAACTTTTTGTCAAACGCGACCCAGGAAAATAAAAAGCATGGGTCACCAAAAAACGCTGGGCCCACGCCGTTTACCCCACACAGGCCTGTGCCAGGTAACCATCCATGGTGAGTATGCACCAGCCATTCATGGATGAATGGCTGGCGTTAGCTCCAGGGATGGGTGCTTGCGATGTGATTAATTGAAACTGCTGGTTACTTCTTTTGCACAGGCGAAAGAAGTGACTCGCCAGCAGGCGAAAAAGGGATTTTCAAAGCCAGAAAAAATTCAGTAAACAATCAGAACATCTGCATTCCAACGCAGAGCGTGGGAACGAGAGAGAACACAAAGTTATTGAAGTGCATCTTCAAAAAACATTTGAGTTGCCTCAAAGCAACTTCTCCACCAACGTAATCACAATCTCCACCACAATCAAAATAACAATATACCACTACACTCTCAACGTCCGTTGATTCTGCAAAATCGTCAGCATGGTTTCCGCGGTGCGTGAAATCAGGGCGATTTTTCGTTCCAGTGCGATATGGCGTTCGCTTAAATCAAATTCATCGCTCAGGCGTAAATGTAATCGTTCCAGTTCGGGGAAGTCCCAGAGCAGGTCGGGTTTTTCGCTGATTTCCACGCGGCCGGTCATTTTGCTTTGGGTTAGCAGGCTTTCGCCTATGTGTTGCAGTAATTGTTTGCTGCCCGAGCCAATGCGTTGTTTGTGACTGAGTTTGTCGGCGAGGGGTTCGATGCGGTTGAAGTGTGCGGCGAGGCTGGTTTCGTAATAGGCCAGTACCACGCTTTTAGCCAGGACGTGGGCGACCAGATGCAGGCGCCGAATATCAAATTCCTTGAGAAATAACTGGCTGGCTTCAATGCCTTCTATGTGCGTTGCATCGCACTGGATAGTCATTTCTTCGCGTTCTGGTTGTTCCAGTGGATCGACGACCAGGCGGCGTATGTCATCCAGGAAGCTGACCTGCTCGGCGGGCTGGATATTGAATAACACCACAACGCCATAACGAAATAAAACCGCCATGCCTTCGCTGCCGGCCCTGATGCTGGGTGGTGTATTGCTGATAAGTTCGGTGTGTTCGAAGCTGCGCAGGTCGAGTCGCTCGCCAAGAAACAGGGCACGTACCGAAATTTGTTTGTGATTTTCAAATAACATGGTTGTTTTTTTTG
>JACPVK010000387.1 GCA_016191795.1 Gammaproteobacteria bacterium | reverse complement strand
CCATGACAAACTGCCGTTGAACGCATTGAAACCGCCGAGGACGAGTACCGCACCCATCAGTGCAATCGCCACTGCCAGGCCGCGTGCCAGATCAATTTTTTCTTTTAGAAAAATATAACCACCGAGTACGCCCCACACCGGCAATAAATAAAACAGCACCATGACACGTACCACTTCGCCGTAAACCATGGCGGTGGTAAACGCCAGATTGGCGTAACCGCCAAGTAAAGCAATGAGTAATAACCAGCGACCTTCGCCGCGCCAGCGTGCGCGTTGCGCAATGAACAGAGGTAATAACACAACGGTGATGGCGCCGTAGGCAATAAAAGTAAGCGGTATGCCTTCTATGCCCAGCTGGTTAAGTGCTTTTAACGGTATCCAGCCCAGGCCCCACATAATGGAGGCGCCGACTAATGCAAACAGTGCAAGTGAATTTTTCATGCAGCGCACTGTATCAGATTACAGTGTTAAACAGGTGAGCAAAATGTGCGCGTTCGGTTTCGGCCATCCAGCAATTGATTTGCCATAAATCCGCCACCGGGGCCTGGGTGAAAGGCAGGGTATGTAAATAGCCGTCAGGCCCGAATTCGGGTGTTAGTGTGAATATTTCGTAACCGCGTGCTAGTTGGGATTGCCAGATCTGCGCCCACCATTTTTGGTGAGCGTTGAGCGCCGCAGCATATTCGGGCGCTGCCGGGTGCGGTACTTGTGGCCCCTGATCATAACCCACGCGTGCATGAATATGATGGGCATGGCGATAAACTCGCGCCAGTAATTCCGGTTCGGTATCCGGCAATCGTTCACACACGACGCACCAGTGCGAAAAATCACAGGTGAGTTTTAATTCCGGCAGGCGTTCGAGTATGTCCAGTGTTATCCAGGGATTAAACAAAGTGCGCGAGCGATGCGTTTCAAAACTTATTGTGATGCGCTGTCTCTCGGCCATGTCCATGGTACGTTCAAAAAAAGCTACGCTTTGTTTTATTGGCCAGGCATCGCAACCGGCAATGCAGCTAACAAAACGTGCGCCCAGTTGTTTGGCAATGGGTAAACGCTGCGCCAGGGATTCCAGGTGATCGGCCATGCTGGCGTTTCTGTCGGGTACATAGCTGCCAGCGGTACACACTTCAGCAATGTAATCGAGATGATAAAAAGTCAGTGCATCCATTAGTGCGGCAATGCTTTCCGGTTCCACTGGTACCGGTCCTTCTATGCCGTTGAAACCGGCATCAATTGCTTGTTGTGCGGCTGACTTATAGTTGCCCTGATGCCCCCACAATGTTTTATAGGTACGTAGTTGCATGTCTAGTAGCTTGTTGAAAAATTAAAAATCACGAACATCGAGCGCAAAGACGCAATGTTTATTGTGGGAGCGGGCCATGCCCGCGACAGGTGCCCTGTCAGAAGGTGTTCCTGCATAATTTATATCCTCTCTGCGGCCTATGTGTCTTTGCGCCTTCGCGTTGGAATTCTTCTTTTATTTGTTCGGCATTTGATGTTTTTCAACAAGCTTTTAGTCAAAAAAATTCGGGAAACGATTGCGCGCATTAAAAAATGTCATGTCGTGATTGGGCCATAATTCCGCGCCGGTTTCGGCAGCCAGTTGTTTGAGTTTGCGAATACTGGCTATGGCCATATCACTGCGATCATGCCAGCACAATCCCGGTGCAATTTCATCATCAATGTTTTCGCGCAGGTCGGCGGCATCACCGCATAATAAAATGGGTGCGCCTTTGGGTAGCTCAATCAGCATCGACATATGACCGGCGGTGTGGCCGGGTGATTCGATGGCGCGTATGCCGGCGGCGACATCGTATTCGCCGGTGTGCACGCGCCAGTGGTAATCAGCGGAAAAATCATCGGCAAAATAGGCTTCGTCAGCCTGTGCACGTGCCGCTGTCAGTTCCTGTGCCTGCACATGTATATCGGCATGACACATTTCACATAGCCCGCCGGCATGATCAAAATGCAAATGCCCGATAAACACCAGGTCTATATCTGTGGGTTGCAAACCCAGCGTGGCGAGTCGTTGTGGTAGCCGCTGCTCTTCTGTCATGGTTGGCGGGCCAAATGCAAAGGCGGGATTATCGTAATACTGCTTACGCAAATCCGGCGTGGTTATTTTTGCGTAATCACAACCCACGTCGTACAAAATTCTGCCATTTGTGGTTTCTATAAGATAAGCCAGTATCGGTGCATCAATCATTTGATTGTGACCGCGGCCGCGCGTCGACAGGGTTTTTTCATAACGGTGGGTGCCGGTTAGCAGCGGCCAGAATTTTTTTACGCAAGTCATATTAATGTGCCGTTAAAAATGAAACACCGACTACGCCGATGTAATTGGGCGTGTCGCTGATATCCATATCGGGATCATCACCATTAATAACACGTGCAACGCGATGACGATGATAAGAAGCCAGTAATCCGCGAAACGGCAGTAATTGCGTGCAGGTGTCGCCGTAAAGTTCCTGGTGTAATGCCGGCAGTTGAAACCAGGGTGTGGTGGGCTTTACATGATGGGCATTGTGGTAGCCAAAGTTCAATGTGAGCAGGTTGAGCCAGGGATGTTTTGTTGATATTAAATTGGAAAAGGTATTACGATTTTCAAATGACACATCGTAGCGTCTGGCTTCATCGCCACGTTTCTGTTCCAGTGTTTCAAAAATCACATAGGTATGCTGATGCACATCCATAAAACGCATCACATGCAAAAACAGCAAATAGGACAGGGCATAGAGTAACAGGGCCTTAATGGAGATCCAGGCAAGCAGTACGAATAATGTTATTCGTATGGCAAGTATTGTCAGGATGCGTGCGCGTCGATCATGTCGTTGTGGCAACACAAAAGGTAATATCAGCACCAGTGCGTGCATCATCAGATCCACAGCAGGAATATAGGCCCACTCCAGATATTGAATCAGTTTTAACAGTTTTGGATGATGTTGCTCCAGGCGCGTCCTGAAATCGAACGCCACCACATCGGCGCGATCCACGTGATGACGAAAATGTTTGTGACGTATATCTTCGTAACGGCCATAACAGGCGCCGTTAATCCAGTTGAGAAACTTTCCCAGTGTCGCATTGTGTGCGTTACTTTTAAAAATAGTGTTATGCGCGCACT
>JACPVK010000440.1 GCA_016191795.1 Gammaproteobacteria bacterium | reverse complement strand
TAATTGCTGCGCGTTGCATTTACCTAGTGGTAAAGATGAGCTTATACCAAGGCTGAGCGTGACAAATTTGGATACATCCGAAGCCTTGTGTTCGATACACAAATCCTGAACGGCATGGCGTATTCGTTCCGCAACGGCGAGGGCCTGTGCCTCATTGGTGTCAGGTAACAATATGACAAATTCTTCACCACCGTAACGCGCCGCCAGATCTTCAGCATTTTTACATTCGCTGTTGAGTGTTTTGGCAACGCGAATCAGGCAGTCATCGCCGCCCTGGTGTCCATAGCTGTCATTAAAGCGTTTGAAATAATCGATGTCGATCAGTATCAGTGATAACGAGTTTTCTTTTGATTTGGCGCTCGCCAGTGTGTCTTCCAGTGTGGCATCGAAATGACGCCGGTTAGAGATACCGGTAAGACCATCGAGCATGGAGAGTTTTTGCAATTTACGATTACTGGCTTCGAGCTGTTTTTTCATTTCACGCAAGGCAAAAAAAGCGGCATCACGTTCGGTTTGCATTATGTAATTTCGCGCATGAGCACGTATGCGTGCAATTAATTCAATTTGATCCGGCAGCTTTACCAGATAATCACTGGCACCGTAACCAAAAGCATCACGTTTGATAGCGGGGTCTTCCTTGGATGATAGAACGATGACCGGAATATCCTTGGTGGCATGATTGGCCCGAAAAAAACGCACCAGTGTCATACCATCCACATCGGGCATGACCAGGTCCTGTAAAATGACTGTGGCAGAAACGTCTATGGCTGTGTCTATGGCTTTACTAGGATCAGCACAATAGTGCAGGCGCATATCTTTTTCACCTTCCAGCATGCGACGTATGCCTTCGGCAATAATGGCCTGATCGTCAACCAGTAGTACCTGAATAATAGAATCGGCTGATTTAATTGGACTGACAGGGTCTGCCATTATTTACTTCCGGTGGTGTTAAGCAGGTCGTTGATGGCATCGCCAATATCATCAAGATGTAAAATTCTTTGCGCCGCGTTCAGGCTTATGGCTGCCTTGGGCATGCCAAACACGGCACAACTTTCTTCATTCTGGGCGATAGTAAGCATGCCTCGATTATAGAAGGATAAAAGCCCGTTTGCCCCGTCACGTCCCATACCGGTTAATAACACGCCTATCATTTGATTGGGCCAGTTAGCTACAGCGCTTTCAAAGAAAACATCCACGGATGGCCGGTAGGGATAATTGACCGGTTCGGCCGTGTACTCAAAAAGCCCGGATTTATTCAGTACCAGATGATCATCGCCTGCAGCCAGATAAACACAGCCGGCTTCTGGAACTTGACTGGCTTGAGCAATTTCAACCTTTATTCGGACTTGTTCATCAATCCACCTGGCCATGCCATCACTAAACTGTTTATCCATATGTTGAATGACAACAATGACAGCATGGGGTTTAACAGGTAATTTTGCCAGTACCTTGACCAGCGCAGCCGGGCCGCCTGTGGAAGCGCCTATGGCAATAAGCGGTAAAGACTTGTCAATTTTTTTGCGGACAGGAGTGAATGGCGACAGGGTGGCTTTGTGCAGGCTGTTGATGTTTCTGATTTTGCGTTGTAAATCTTCAATTGATTGCGAATCATTGGTGGATGGTTCTGAAAACGCATCGAGTGCTCCGGCAGACATGGCTTCAAATACCTTGCCGGGCTGCTTTTTGATTGATTGACTGATGACTATGATGGTGGTCGGTGTATTGACCATAATGTGGCGGATAAGATCTGTTGCCGGCATGTCAGGCATGTCAAGCTTTAACAGTAATAAATCCGGCTGGTTATCACGACATAGATTTATCGCTGCCTTGCTGGTCGTGCAATCCCAGCACACATGGTGTTCGGTGTTTGTCAGCAAGTGACGAATCAGTCGCGTGACATCCGGGTTATCATGAACAATGGCCACCTTCACCGCGTTGCATCTCCGATTAAATCTTTCACGGCATCCAGCAATGTTTCGTCGTGGAAACTGCCCTTGGTTAAATAATAATCGGCACCGGCTTCCAGTCCTCTTTGTTTGTCTTCCGCCCGGTCCTTATAACTCACCATCATCACAGGCAGGGCACGTAATGCGGCATCATTTTTGATTAATTTTACCAGTTCAATACCGTTCATTCGTGGCATATCGACATCGGATATGATCAGGTCATAATTGCCAGTGCGCACGGTGTTCCAGGCATCTACGCCATCTATTGCAACATCAACGGCATAGCCTCTGGACTCAAGTAATTTTTTCTCAACTTCTCGCACAGTTAACGAATCATCCACCACAAGAATTCGTTTAACCGAAATGCCACGTCCTTTTCCGACTTTAATAATGTCCTTGCCAGATATGATGGCGCGAATACTCAGTATAAGATCGTCAACATCCAGAATCAGAATTGGTTCCCCGTTATCTGTGAGCGCCGCGGCACTAACGTCTTTTACCTTGCCCAGGCTTTTGTGCAGGGGTCTCAAGGCAAGATTACGTTCACCTATCAGGTTATCTACAACCAGGCCATATAAATTATTCCAGTCACCTACAACAACAACGGGCAGATCGGATTCCGCGTTTTCGCTGGTCATGCCCAGTATTTGAGCACAGTGAATCAGGCCTATATGATTATTATTAAGTGTTATGTACTGTTTGTCTTCAAGTACAGAAATGTCGTCCTTGTTAATGTGAACAAGTGTATTGATAGCCGCCAGAGGAAATGCATATAACTCATTACAAATCGTTACCAGCAGACATCTGATAACGGAAAGTGTTAGTGGTAGTTCCATGTTAATTCGCATACCCTGGCCTGGTTCGGTATTGGCATGCAGTTTGCCGCGTAATTCCTGTAATGTGCTATGCACTACATCCAGGCCAACACCGCGACCAGATAATTCTGTTACTTCCTCGCGGGTTGAGAAAGATGGTAAAAAAAGAAAATCAAGCAGTTCGCTTTTTGACAAGTTGCCTGCCATGGTCTTGTTAACCAGATTTCGATCCAGGACCTTCCTGCGTAGTACTTCTATATCTACGCCGCGCCCGTCATCGGCAACAGAAATGGATAATTGGCCGGCGCTATGTTTTGCTTCAAGAATGATAGTACCTTGTTCAGGTTTGCCTGCGGCCAGTCGTTCTTTCGGCGTTTCTATACCGTGGTCTATTGCATTACGAATCATGTGATTTATTGGTGCTTCAATTTTTTCCAGGATTTCTCTATCAACTTGCGTATCCTCTCCGCGGATAATCAATGTTATTTTTTTGTTAAGCGAGCGAGAAATATCGCGCACCATGCGTTTGTATCCCTGTGTTGCATCTTTAAACGGTCGCATACGACTGGCAATGATTTCATGGCTCATGCGACTGGTTAAAGAAGTGGATCGACGGTCAAATTCATCGAGTTCGATTAATCGTGAAGTCAGGGATTCGCGATAACTTTCGGCACGATTGTGCATGCTGACTAAAAGATTTTGTTCCAGATCAGTAAGATGACGATTCGAAAGTATGGTGCGTAGTCGATCAATGCTGTTAATTAACTCGTTGTGTTTTTTCTTTAAATTACGCATCTCATCACTGTAACTGCGTATCCAGTTGGATGATACGGTTAGTTCACCGGACAACCCAAGTAGTGCGTTGATGCGGGTAGCGCTTACTCGCACAACGGCATCATGATGTGTGGTGTCAGTCTGATTTTGTGGCGGTGATTCCTGGCTGGCCGCTTTTGGTTTGTTGACCGTTGTGGCTGGATGGGTGCCTGATGGAGATGATTGTGGTGCATCGCCTTTTAGAATACTGTTTAAGCTGTGAATCAATGATTTAACTTTGTCTGTATTGGTTTCCAGCCATCCCGCATGTTCGGCCGAGGATAATTCAGATACGGATTTCAACAAATCGACGCATTTTAAAAAATCGTCAATACTGTTGTCGTTTAATGCAATTAGTGAGGTCTGTGCCGCTACAAAGCAATCTTCCATGACATGTGCAAGCTTGACTACGAAGTCAATTCCTACAAGCCTGGCAGCACCTTTTATTGAATGTGAGGCACGCATCATGTTTTCAAGTAATTTGATATCACCGGCATTTTCACTCAGTGCAAGTAATCCATCGGAAATGGCGCGGACATTGTTTTCCAGTTCAGTCCGAAACAGATCAAGCATGACGGCATCAATTTTTCCTGGTGGGGAAAAAACGATTTCGGCATTTTTTCCGGCATCCGGGCTTTCAATTATTTTTGAAGTGCCATGGTTGGGGTCTGACTCGGATTTTTTCGAGTTTTTAAGTATGGTTTCCAGGCGTGTGATAAGTGACGAAAGGGTATTGCTTGTGTCAGTTGAAGGATGTTCAATCTGGCCGGTAGTCATTTTCCCTGTGGATTTTAAAAAATCTACAGATTGTATAAATGTATCAATATGATCTGTTTGCAACTTCATTCTGCGATCCTGGGCGGCAACAAAACAATCTTCCAGTATATGAGAAAGCTTTACTGCAATATCAACATTCACCAGTCGTGCTGCGCCTTTTATAGAATGTGCGGAGCGCATGAGCGATTCTATAAGTTTGGAATTCGGATTGGCGGTATCCAGCTCCAGTAAAATATCCAGGATGCTGGCTGCATGCGTCTCAACTTCAATCGCATAGAGGTCGAGCATGGATGTATTGACTTTACTCATCCTATATTCCTGCGTAAGGCATGAAAAAGCAGTTCGGTGTCAATTAATCCAATATGCATTTCTTCGTGATAAATAATGCCCTTAATGAAACTGCCGGTGGTTTCGCCCGCGGTAGAGGGTGACTTGTGCAACATATCGGGATTGAAACGCAACATGCTGCGAACTTCAGATGCCGGAAAGGCATAGTGTTCGCCATTGTCGCTAATGACTATATAACGTTGATGGATTGTTTTTTCCTGAGCGTATTCTTTTTCACTTTTCTGGATTTTGAATAAATATCCCAGCGAAACACATAGTAATAATTCTCCATGTACATTGACTATGCCGCGCAAAACCATGTTTTTGCGATGCGGTAATGTATGGTGATTATTGCAGTAGGTGACCTCTCTTATAACGTGAGTCCTGATCGCAAACCATTCGTCGCCGAGGCGAAAAATCAGGGCGGATTGCGTATCGTATTGTTTGTTTGTACGTGGTTTTGCCAGATTGGCATTCCATTCCTTCTGGTAGGCAAGATCATGATCACGATCCAGTAATATTCTTCCGGCACTGGAATAAACTGAACAGTTATGACAATGTATTAGTTTGTCCAGTTTTTCACAACGTGGTGAGGCGTGGCTCCAGACGCCAATAGTGTTCCAGCAATCGTTGATTGATATCTTTTGCATAAGTTAGTTATTTAAGGCGCGTTCCGCACGTTGTTTTAAAAGGATTGCGGATTTCTTGTCACCCATGTTTTCCAGTAGTAGCGCCAGATGAATTAATGAATGATAGTGCTTTGGGTTTAGATAAATCGCCTTGCGATAAAAATCCTCTGCCATTTTATATTTACCGGCTGATTCATTAATCAGTGCCATAAGAAAAAATGACTCGCATTGCCCGCCGTTTTTTTCGATATGACGCAAACAATATTCTTCGGCATCGTGCATCTTGCCTTCATCTGCAAGCTGTTGGGCGCGGTGCAGATAATCCTGAACACATTCGGGTTGGTCCTGCGTGTTACCTGCAGGAGGTGAAATTTCCGGGCTGACGGGTGTATCGACTGCTGGCGGTGTTTTCTTTTTTGGTGACTTCTTTGATGGTGTCGGGCTGGACCTGATCGGCGAGGGTATGAACGGTGGAGTTGTTACCTTGTCAGGTGCAGGTGTAAATTTAATTAATCCAAAAGCTTTATCGGAACCGGTATTGGAAAACAGGTCTCTGGGGACAGCACCAAATTCAGAATGACCAATAAATAATACGCCATCGTCTTTAAGTATATTATGCAAATTATTAAAGGCGACCATTTTTGTGGAGATATCAAAATAAATCAGCAAATTGCGACACAGGATAAAATCAAAATAATTAGTATATGGAAGTGAGCTCGCATCCAGTACATTGACGCGTTCAAATGTAATGCATTGACGCACATTATTGTTTACCACATATTGTCCATTTTGATGCGTAAAAAAACGATCAATATAGTTAGGTGCTGTCAGGCCACGAAAAGAGTTATTACCGTAGTAGCCTTGCTCGGCAATATCCAGTGACTGCCTGCTAATGTCGATGGCCTTGATACGAAAATGGTTTGCCGGTATGGATTCCTGTAGCAAGTACATGGCGATTGAGTATGGTTCTTCTCCAGTCGAGCAGGGAAGGCTCAGAATATTGCATGGGTTGATGGCGTATTTTGCCTGGTTATTACGTATGCAATCGAGAATAATACTAAATGGTCGAATGTCCCTGAAAAACCAGGTTTCCGGAATGACGGCCGTTTCCAGTAGCGCGGTCAGCTCAGATTTGTCAGTGATAAGTAGCTTGCTGTAATCATCCAGGTTATGCAGTTTGCATGCGCGCATTCTTTGATCAAGAATTTTTTTTATGGTTGCTTCGCCAACAGTCGTTGCATCGAGCCCGATTTCTCGTTTGAGTAACTGTTTGATAGTGTTGAGTGACGTATCCATGTTGCTCGTCAGGCTGATATAGCAGTGGTGCTAATTTGCTTGCTGATGGAATCAGGGATTATTTTTGTTACGTCGATAATTTGCAGGATTTCATCGCCGTATTGATAAACCTGATTCAGGTACCTGGCGTTGGCTGCATTTATGCCATTGCTGCTAAAATCCTTTTCGTCGCATTTAATGACTTCTGTCATTTGCTCTGCCATTAATCCTATGATTTTATCTGATTCATCAGGCATTTTTATTTGTGTGATGATAATGCGACTGCCCAGGCTGTTGCGGCATTTTCGATTGTCAAAGAATATGCACAAATCTATGACCGGCACGGGCGTGCCACGGTAATTAAATATGCCGACAATAGAAGCGTCAACTTTTGGAACGTGCTCGATTTTTATCAAAGGTATCACTTCAATGATGTGTCTGGCATCAAGTGCGTAGCGTTCGCTGCCGATGTTCATTGTGAGTAATAACATTAGTCAGTGACTTTAAATATCGATACACCTTCCTGTAATCCGCGTGCTGCTTCCTTGAGCTGATCTATCGACTGGTTGGACTGGCGTAACGATTCGGCCGTTTGCTGTGCCATTTCATTCAACTGAATCATGCTTTCCTTAATTTGTTCGGCGCCTTCCGCTTGCAGCCGCATGCCTTCTGTTGTGGTTTCAAATCTGGGTAGCAGAGCTTGTACCTGCTCAATTATATGGCTGAGCTGGGAGCCAACCTTGGCCACATCATTTACCCCGCGATTCACTTCTTCACTGAATTTGTCCATGCTCATCACACCGGCTGATACGGCCGACAGCATTTCTTTTACCATCTGTTCTATATCCCAGGTGGCAACAGCAGTCTGGTCGGCAAGGCGGCGAATTTCAGTGGCAACCACAGAAAAACCACGACCGTATTCACCGGCCTTTT
The DNA here is from genome assembly GCA_016191795.1 of Gammaproteobacteria bacterium. Lineage (GTDB taxonomy): Bacteria > Pseudomonadota > Gammaproteobacteria > SZUA-229 > SZUA-229 > JACPVK01. Next base: position 3,739 of record JACPVK010000440.1, on the reverse strand, counting down.
CTGCTTCGATTGCCGCATTGAGTGATAACAGATTGGTTTGATCGGCCACGCGATTAATGGTGGTGACAACGGTATTGATGTTGTCGGCCTTTTCACTGAGCACAGCAAGTTTGGATGAAATGGATTCCGTGGCGGCACGCATCTGTTCCATCGTGGTTTCCATGGAGGTCATGGCCTGCTGACCATGGCTGGCGGAAACGGCGGTACTCTCGGCGACTTTACGCACTTCATCCATGGTATTGAGCAGCTCTTTGCCGGTAGCTGAAATCTCTGTAATGGTCGACATGATCTGGTTAGTGCTGGCTGCCTGTTCGGCCACTGTTGCTTCCTGTTCCTTGGAGGTTGCGGCAATTTCGGTGGCGGATGATGTCACCTGAACGCCGGAAACCTGAACCTGCTTTACCAGATTGTTAAGATTTCCCAGCATCGTTTTAACACCGGCTGCTACCTGAGAGACCGAGTCGGCATCAGAAAAAACCATCATATCGCCAGTCAGGTCGCCCTTGGCTGCCATGGATACCACATCCAGAATGAATTCCGCCTTGCCTTCGAGATCGGTGTTGATTTCCTTCTCGCGTTCAACGATATCGTCCAGCTCCGAAGCCATGCGCGTGAAGGCACTGATGATCTGATTGGTTTCCGAGGTGTCGCTGGTGATGGCAATTTTACTCAGGTCCTTGCGTTGAACTGTAAAGTCATCCATCACCCTGGAGACCGTATCCAGGCCGCCTTTAACGGCATTAATAAGCGGTTGGGTAATGGTGCGGTAGATCAGCCAGTACAGCACTGAAAGAACCAGCATAATGCAGACAATATAAAGCGAACTGATAGTGGCGTCGTCCTGTTGCTGGATTTCATAGATTAACAACATGCCAAGGATGACCTCCGGTACGGTAAACAGAATAAACAGCCGTCGGCTGATGGCAAGGTTATTAAACGTTTTCAAGAGTTTGTTCATGGCAGAGCTAGTTTTTCAGTAATGTTTTAAGAGTGGGCTGTAAACCCATGATTTGTCAGGATTATAGACCAAGAAAAGATATTAGTTAGGTGATCTGAACGGGAGCGACCGGGTTATTGATTGCCCCGGCATACCGGGATGTATTGCAGATTCAGGGCTGGCGGTGAATACGGGTTGAGACAGATATGCCCGCTAGCGTGAACATACCCGGCTCTACCGGGAAACGGGAGCTCAGGAGTCGGTCTTTTTTAACAGGTCTTTCAGATCAGCAAATGGCTGGAACGTGGCCTGCTTCTTTTCATTATTGCCTAACTCAATGCCATGTTGCGCCATTTGCTCGGCGTAACGCTGGTGTTCATTGTCGTGGCAATACATGCAGAGTAATTCCCAGTTGCTGCCATCGGGGGGGTTGAAATCATGGTCGTGATTTTTATGATGGACTGTCAGTTCACGCACATTGCTGTGGTTAAACTCGCGACTGCAGCGGCCACAAATCCACGGGTACATTTTTAATGCCTGTTCACGATAGCCATGGCCGCGTTTTTCACTATCCTTGCGGGCTTGCGCCACAACCTTGTCAAGTTTGGCGTGATCAATACTGGTTTTCCTGGTCGGCATGATGAATTAACTAAAAGTTGTTTGGGGTAGCAGTCAATATGTGCATTATGCGTTAACCGGATTGATTTTCAAGACATCTCTGCCAGATCATGTAACAATTTGTGCTGGGCTATAAAAATTTCCTGATTATTTTTTGGTACGGCCTGGGAGTAAGTGCCATCGGCATTTAAAATCCAGGCCTGTGCATTATCAAGAAAATAATATTGCAATTCATTGATAATGCGATCCTGCAATGGTTTGTGCTCGATAGGCGTCGCTATCTCAACCCGGCGATATAAATTACGCTCCGCCCAGTCGGCACTGGAAATGTACACCTCAGGTTCGCCGCCGTTGGCAAAATACATGACTCGATCATGTTCCAGAAAGCGACCAATAATTGAACGTACCTGTATGTTTTCGGATAGACCGGGAATGCCTGGACGTAATGAACACATGCCGCGTACCACGCACTCAATTTTTACCCCGCCGGCGGATGCCCGATACATTGCCTGAATCAGCGTAGCTTCAACCAGTGCATTGAGTTTGAGAATAATGTGCCCCGGCTTGCCGTTTTTGACGTGATTGATTTCCCGTTGAATTTTGGCTTGCATGCTGTTCAATAAGGTAAACGGCGATTGCAACAGCTTGTTATGGTCTTTGGTGCGACCCATGCTGGTAAGTTGCTGAAATACGCGATTGATATCCTCACAGATTTTTTTATTTGAGGTAAATAAACCGTAATCAGTGTACAAACGTGCGGTGCGTGAATGATAGTTGCCGGTACCAACATGCGCATAGTAACGAAGCTTCTGGGATTCGCGGCGAATAACCAGTAACATCTTGGCATGGGTTTTATAACCTACTACGCCATACACCACATGCGCTCCGGCAGTTTGTAAGCGTGATGCCAGCGAAATATTGGCTTCTTCATCGAAGCGTGCGCGCAACTCTACAACTACCGTTACTTCCTTGCCGGATTTTGCAGCGGAGACCAGGGCATCAACAATGGCAGATGAAGGGCCGGTGCGATACAGTGTTTGCTTGATCGCCAGTACTTTCGGATCGCTGGCAGCAGAGCGCACAAAATCCACAACCGGTGCAAACGACTCATAGGGATGATGCAATAAAATATCCTGATTTCGTATGGATTCGAAGGTGTCTGCCGTAGTACTGATTTTTGACGGTAGTGAAGGAATGAATGTCTTGAATTTTAGATCGGGTCTGTCGATCATGTCATACACCATGGCCAGGCGTGTGATATTGACAGGACCATCTACCTGGTATAAATCACTTTGTTCCAGTTCAAATTTGGTCAGCAAATATTTATAAATAGCAGGAGGGCAATCATGCGCTACTTCCAGTCGTACTGCATCACCATAACGGCGTGAACCAAGCTCGCCTTCCACCGCGCGTAACAAATCGTCTACTTCTTCTTCGTCAAAATATAAATCACTGTTGCGTGTCACACGAAACTGATAACAGCCTTTCATTTTCATGCCGGGGAACAATTCTTCGACAAAGGCGTGTACTACGGAAGACAGAAATACGAAATCCGTGGCGTTATTATTGCCGCAAAGATCTTTTGGTAGCTGAATGATACGTGGCAAGGCACGCGGAATTTGCACGATAGCTAGGCCACTGTTACGACCAAATGCATCCTTGCCGCGCAATTCAACAATAAAATGCAGGCTTTTGTTTAATACTTTTGGAAAAGGGTGGGCCGGATCCAGTGCAAACGGGCTGATGATAGGCAGTAACTCATTTTGAAAATATTCGCGCAGCCAGTTAACGACGCATTCGCTCCACTCGGCGCGGCGGAAAAAACGAATGGATTCGCGTCGCAGATCATCATCCAGCAATAAATTGAGCAAGGTATATTGCTCACTTACCATGTCATGGGCACGCGCACTGATAGCGTTGAGTACTTCCTGTGGCGATTTATTATCCGGTTCGTTAGTGGAGGCGCCCAGTTCCAGTTTTTGTTTAAGCCCGGCCACACGGATTTCAAAAAACTCGTCCATATTGGTGCCAAAGATGCACAAAAAACGCAGGCGTTCCAGTAACGGGATATTCGGGTTGCGCGCCTGCTGTAATACGCGCCAGTTGAACTCGAGCTGGCTAAGCTGACGGTTGAGGTAATACTCGGGTAACGTGACATCTATCACGGAAGTGCTGGGCTGCATG
>JACPVK010000438.1 GCA_016191795.1 Gammaproteobacteria bacterium | reverse complement strand
TCGGACGCATGTAACTCAATCAACTCTGCAGCAGCCGGATTAAAACTGATTAAAAATTGCTGTGCCAGAGGCGTGGTTTGCAAGCGCGAATAAAATTCGGGCGGCAGGCGCGAGAAAGTATTATTGAACTGTAATTGCTCGAGGGTTTTCATGCCGCCATTGTTGGTGCATAGCGAGCAGGAATCAACGGGGGAAATACAAGGGAAATATCCTGCTTAAACACTTTCGACCCAGAGTCACGGAGCCGCAGAGAAAAATAATCTTATAACTCTGCATCTCTGCGCCTCTGTGTCGAATCTTTTAATAATATAACTAACCGCGTTTCATACTCATGAAAAACTCCGCATTGGTTTTGGTTGCAGCCAGTCTTTCCAGCATGAATTCAATGGCCGCGAGCTCATCCATGGGATGCACCAGTTTGCGCAGTATCCACATCATGGACAGCTCATCCTGGGTGGTAAGCAATTCTTCACGACGCGTACCAGAACGATTGATATTAATCGCCGGGTATATACGTTTTTCGGCAATACGACGATCCAGATGCACTTCCATATTACCTGTGCCCTTGAATTCTTCGTAAATCACTTCATCCATTTTGGAGCCGGTATCAACCAGCGCGGTAGCCAGAATGGTAATACTGCCACCTTCTTCGATATTACGTGCCGCACCAAAGAAACGCTTGGGGCGATGTAAGGCATGGGCATCGACACCACCGGTCAATACTTTTCCCGAAGACGGGATAACGGTGTTGTAGGCGCGCGCCAGACGGGTAATGGAGTCGAGCAAAATCACCACATCTTTTTTGTGTTCGGCCAGGCGCTTTGCTTTTTCGATGACCATTTCTGCAACCTGCACATGACGTGAGGCCGGTTCATCGAAGGTACTGGAGATGACTTCGCCACGTACCATGCGTTTCATTTCGGTAACTTCTTCAGGGCGCTCATCGATCAGCAACACCATCAGATAACAATCCGGGTGATTGTAAGAAATGGATTGGGCGATATTGCCCAGCATCATGGTTTTACCGGCTTTCGGCGGCGACACAATTAATCCACGCTGACCTTTACCAAATGGCGCGAACAAATCGATTAAACGGGCGGTAATATCTTCGGTGCTGCCATTGCCGCGTTCCATGTGTAAACGCTGGTTGGCATGTAACGGAGTGAGATTATCGAATGCAATTTTGTTGCGTGCGCTTTCAGGCGTATCGAAATTGATGGTATCGACCTTGAGCATGGCGAAATAGCGCTCGCCTTCTTTAGGTGGTCGAATTTTACCGGCCATGGTGTCGCCGGTACGCAGTCCGAAGCGTCGAATCTGGCTGGGTGACACATAAATATCATCCGGACCTGCCAGGTATGAGCCATCTGCAGATCGCAAAAATCCAAATCCGTCCTGGAGAATTTCCAGTACACCTTCACCAAAAATATCTTCGCCAGTGCGCGCATGCGCTTTTAGCATTTCAAAAATGATGTCCTGTTTTTTGGCTCGGACGGCATCTTCGAGTCCCATGGACTGGGCCATGGCTTGTAATTCGGCGGGTGATTTGGTTTTTAGTTCGGTCAGATTCATAGAGGACGTTTCAGAAGGAATGAGGTTAGTAAAAAGAGCTTGCTGGAAAATTCTTGCTAGTCAGGTTTGATTGTTTGGCTGGAACAGCCGTGGCTTTCGGAAAAAACTGCGATGGGAAGCTGGAAGCCAATCTATCACCTTTATACATGGCCGTCCACACTGTGAACGGCCGTGATAATGCCTGAGCACTGTTATTACAGATTGCTATCAAGGAAAGCAGTCAATTGTGATTTGGACATGGCACCGACTTTAGTCGCTTCAACTTCACCGCCCTTGAACAACATCAGGGTGGGGATACCACGAATACCGTATTTCGGTGGTGTTGATGGATTCTCATCAATATTTAGCTTGGTGATTTTTAATTTGCCTGCATACTGGCCGGCAATTTCGTCGAGTATTGGCGCGATCATCTTGCAGGGGCCACACCAGTCAGCCCAGTAATCGACCAGTACGGGAATATCGGATTTGATTACATCGGTTTCAAAACTATCATCAGAAACGTGAACGATATTACTCACCTTGATAAGCCTCCGGATTTTGGACGGAACGGGACCCGACGATTCAGCAGATATTGTTGACTATGATGCATGCAATAAAACGACGGGGATAATGAATTCGGGGAAGTGGTTCTTCAGTGCTGCCTATATTAGCCAATTTCGCTGATTTGTACAGCATACTTTTGTCAACTTATTGCCCCAACAGTGATATTTACTTTTCCAATGCGTGGCCAGTGCATTATCCTTGCCCACACACGAAGATATAGAATAGAGCGTCATTACATGATTAAAAATCTGCTGCAATCCATTTTGGGGCTGTTTTCCAGCCGGCCCAACACCAGCACAACGACCACCGAACCCGATGCTGATACCGCACCTGCCATTTCCGCCAGTTCGACTGCACACCTTACCGACACGCGTTTTGATTCATTCAATTTGCCCAAATCGGTACTGCAGGGCCTGCGTGACGCCGGATTCGAACGCTGCACGCCGATTCAGGCCGAATCTCTGCCGCTGGCGCTGACCGGGCAGGATATCGCCGGCCAGGCACAAACCGGCACCGGCAAGACCATCGCCTTTTTACTGGCTGTGTACAACCGTTTACTGACCCAGCCGGCTGCCAGCTCGCGACGCATCAATCAACCGCGCGCACTGATACTGGCACCCACCCGCGAGCTCGCCATACAGATACACAAGGACGCCAAAGTCGTTGGCCGACACACCGGTTTACGTTTAGGGCTGATTTACGGCGGCACCGATTACGACAAGCAACGCCAGCAACTGACCGACGGTGTCGATATTCTCATTGGCACCCCTGGACGTTTAATCGATTTCTTTGAACAAAAAGTATTTGACCTCAAGGCCGTGCAGTCACTGGTACTGGATGAAGCCGATCGCATGTTTGATCTTGGCTTCATCAAGGACATACGCTTTTTGATGCGGCGCTGCCCGCCGCCCACGCAACGTCAGGGTATGTTGTTTTCGGCCACTTTGTCTTACCGGGTGCAGGAGCTGGCCTACGAGCACATGAATAATCCCCAGCATGTCGCCATCGAGGCCGAGAAGCGCACCGCCGACAAGGTGGATGAGCGTATTTACTTCCCGTCCAATGATGAAAAAATTCCGTTGCTACTAGGCTTGCTGCATGAGCAACAGCCGGTGCGCAGTATTATTTTTGTGAATACCAAGCGTGCCGCCGACAAAATCTACAACTGGTTGCGCGGTAATGATTATGCCTGTGCCCTGCTCTCGGGTGACATTCCACAGGCCAAGCGTCAGTCGCTGTTACACCATTTTCAAACCGGTGAATTCAATATTCTGGTGGCTACCGATGTCGCCGCGCGCGGGCTGCATATTCCGGAAGTCAGCCACGTATTCAATTTCGACTTGCCGCAAATGGCTGAAGACTATGTGCATCGGGTTGGCCGTACCGCACGCGCCGGCGCCTCCGGTTCGGCCTTAAGTTTTGCCTGCGAAGATTACGCCCAGATGTTACCGGAAATAGAGGAATACATCGGCCACAGTATCCAGCGCTACCCGTTTGCGGACCTGCTCATTACACCCAAACCCCCGGCGCGCAGCGAATTCAAGGACCCGGGCGCACGAGTGCAACAACGTCCGCGCTCCGGCCCGCATAAATCCGGCGATCGCAAGCCAACATCACGCCGCCCCCACAAACCGGCTAATAAAACCCATTCGCGTTAATGCTCGAATGGAGCCTGTACCTCGCCCTGGGCGCCCTGGCCGGTTT